>JAGBYS010000230.1 GCA_017628675.1 Tidjanibacter sp. | reverse complement strand
TGCGTTACCCTTTAAAGGAGGTTGGTGACCTCCTGCTGGTACTTGCGCGAAATGGGAATGGGCTCAAGGCTCTCCTGCTTGAGTTCGGCCGAAACCACGCCCGAGGACTCCTTGCGTATCATCTTAATGTGCTCGGGATTAATGAAATAGGAGCGGTGGCAACGAACCAGACCGTGGCGCCCCATCTGCTCCTCCAGAGCCCTCATCGAGGAGCGCAGGACAAACTTCTTGGGCTTGCCGTGATCGAGGTAGTGAATCTGCACATAGTTCTCCTCGCTCTTGAGGAAGATGACCGCCTCGGAGGTTATCACAAAGCGCAGTTTCTTGTACTCGTCGTAGAACTTCATCAGCGAGGCTGGGTCTGCCTGTTCCTCCACCTCACGCTCCGCAAAGAGCATAACAATAAGGTATATAATAATATAGGGGTAGATGCAGACGCCAACAAGTCGGCCCACAATGGCCCCAACAACCTCGAAGAATCCGCTCTGGCCACCAAGCATCAGCGTCGTGTAGAGCGAGGCAAAGAGCGAGGCCACAATCACCTCCCCGAGGCACCAAGCGGCATAGACAAGCCCCGTGTTGGTGAAGCGCCCACGCAGCAGAAAGAGCACAAGGCGCATCAGTGCCACCGAGCCAAAGACGATACACAGCAAGATAGTTATATTGAAACTATACGATGCTCCCTCCATCTGCAAAATGTCGGGGATGGAGAATGGACGGTAGAGAATGACAAAGACAAAGGCGAAGAGTGGCACCAGGATGGAGTGTGCAATGGCACTCGAGGCACCATAGAGCAGATTCTGTTTCGTATTCATAATAATTTTTATCCCTTGATTGGTAGGGACAAAGATATATATTTTCTGTCAAACTTCCCAAAATCGCGCCATTTATCCCGAAATAACCCATTTTTACAACTAACAACTCATCCCCATAACAACTTTTAGGCAGGGAGGAATGACGGCTCTATTTTTGCACCGTCAAAACGAAAACAACCTCATTTGTATATATAATTATGGAAAGAATCAGGATAGCCGCAATGGGCGACTCTATAACAAAAGGTGTGGTGCTCACCAGTGACAATAACTACTCGGTCTTGGAGGACAACTTCGTGGGTCTTCTGAGCAAGCACAACGACATCGAGATTGACAACCTGGGCAAGTTTGGCTGCACCATCAGCTTTGCCCACCACATAATAGACCACTATCCGGAGAAGATCTCCTCGTCGGCCTACACCATTCTGGAGTATGGCGGCAACGACTGCGACTTCTACTGGAAACGCATAGCCTCGGACCCCTCGGGTGACCACCACCCCAAGACGACCCTCGAGGAGTTCAGGCGAGAATTTGTGAAACTTATCGGGAAGATCCGCGCATTAGGTTCTCAGCCCATCATTCTCTCTCTGCCGCCGATTGAGTCGAAGGATTACTTCGACTTCTTCAGCCGCAAGATGAACGATGAGCAGCGCGACAACATTCTCGGTTGGATGGGTGGCGAGGTCGAGGCTATAAGCCGCTGGCACGACTCTTATAATCAGGTTCTCTTTGGAGTAGCCGGCGAGACCTCCACCCCCATTCTTGACATCACCGCCCCCTTCAGCAACCACTCGGAGGGCTGGCGCACGCTGCTCTGCCACGACGGCATCCACCCCAACTCGGAGGGCCACCGCCTCATCGCCTCGTCGATTATGGCCGCCACCCGCTTCGACAAGGCCGTGTAGCAGGCTTTCGCCCCACAAGTTGGCCCATAGGACAAGCCGAGTCCTATGGGCCAACTTTATTTCCCCACCCCCACTCTCTTCTTTATTTTCGTCTGCCGTGTAATAATTTGTACCTTTGGCTGTCATAGTAGCGACAACAAAGAGAATGGCAATGACAGACCGCGAGATAGTAACCCAAATCATTGAGAGTGGCAACACGGAGCTCTTCGGGGCCATCGTCGAGCGCTACTCGGGTGAGGTCTATGCGGCCGCCCTGGCCACCGCCCGCTCACGAGAGATTGCCGAGGAGGCCACACAGCAGGCCTTCGTGAGGGCTTTTGAGCGTCTGGAGCAGTGGCGCGGAGGCTTCAGCATTGCCCCCTACCTCAAAATGATAGCCCACAACACGGCGCTCTCGCTGCTCGAGGAGCGCAAACGCCACCACGGCGTCGCGCCCGACAACATTTCGCTTGCCGACCAGGAGTACTCACTCGCCCACGAGCAGACACTTCAACGCCTGGAAGAGGCCATAGCCCGCCTGGAGCCCAACGACCAACTCCTCGTGGAGCTCTTCTACTGGCAGCACCTCTCCACCCGCGAGATTGCCCACCAGATGGGGCTCAGCGAGAGCAATGTGCTTGTCAGGCTCCACCGAATACGCAACAAATTAAAACAGATGATAGACTATGGAGAGTAACAACCAGAGGTTCGACCGACTTATCGAACAAGCCATTGGACACCAGAAACATAGCGAGCAACTGAACATCCGCATAATGGAGGCCGTAAAGCGCACGGCCCGCAGACGCAAGGCGAAGATGTGGCTGCGAATGGTGGCCTTCGCCCTCTTTGTGCCCCTTACGGCCGTCGCCTTTGTCGGGTGCATACTGCTCACAAAAGATGTTCTGGAGGCGACTATGGGCACCCTCCACGTCATCCCCGTGGTGCTGATTGCCATCGTGGGCATCGCAACCGAGATAAGGCTCGTGAGAGATTTTTCGCCCCTGGATGTGTAATAATCCGCCACCGTCGGACTCTTAATAACGAAAACAAAATTTAATAACTAAAAACACTTTTAAGATATGAATCCCATTCAATTTGAAGGACTTATGGCAATCATTCTTGCATTTGCCATCCCCATCCTGGCTATTATTATGGTCGCCTGTGTCATCATCAAGCGCAACAACCAGAGGAACGAACTCCGCAAGGAGATTATCCGCAGTGGCGCCTCGCCCGAAATGACCAAACTGCTGATAGCGACCCCCAATAAGAAGCGAGATAAGGTCGTGGCGCTCCGCTGGGGCAGCACACTGGTGGGTGTCGGCCTGGCGGCGCTTGTCTGCCACCTTGCGGGACTCCACACCGAGGATATCTACACCTGGCTCTACTTTGCTCTGGGCGGCGGTGTGGGCCTTATTGTGGCCTTCGTGCTGGAGATGCGTCTCGCTTCGCTGCAGACTGCCGACAAGGAGGAGGAGAAATAGAGAGGCAAAAAGAGGAATAAATCATACGGTTAATTTGATTTTTATCGGGAGCCGGGCCGACTGTGTTGGCTCGGCTCTTATTTTCAAGGGCTCCACCCTGTGGCCTAAAAAAGTGACCCACAAATAGTTGCACAGTCGGGCAAAATGTTTTTGCGATTTTTTTGCACAAAAAAGTTGCATAATAAAAAAATGCGTTGTACTTTTGTCCCGCTTTTAGGAAGTAAATGCTGTTTTAGCTCAGTGGTAGAGCACTTCCTTGGTAAGGAAGAGGTCCCGAGTTCAATCCTCGGAAACAGCTCAAAGCAAACAATGAGAAGGTGAAACGAAAGTTTCACCTTTTTTTGTTGCAATAGGCTTGGGAGCTCGCTCACAAAAAGCCTATCGCAACAAAAAAAGAGGAGGGCGACACTCGTTGTCGCCCTTTCTCGTTGTTTGCTTTGAAAGCGCCCGCGGCAGCGTGAGAGGAAAGACAAGCGCAGCGCAGTCAATCCTCGGGGAAAGCGCCCGCGGCAGCGCAAGAGGAAAAAGCCGCCGAATGGCGGATTAATCCTCGCGAATGGCGCCCGAAAAAAACTCCGAGGTGGCAAATATTTTCGGGAGGAGGTGTACGAAGAATGGGGACAGCGTACTATTTTTGCATATGCAAACAAAGCACGATAGAATTTTCGTATGGAATTGGACAAGTTTATACCTCACAGCATAGATACGGGCAGCTCTTTTGAAACGGAGCTTATGGGCGAAATCAAGGCAGGATTTCCGAGCCCTGCCGAGGACATTCGCGAGAAGTTGGACCTTATCAGGTTGCTCGTAAAGCACCGAGCCTCAACATTTTTCTTCCGTGTGGACGGGGTGTCGATGGTCGATAGCGGAATGGACGAAGGCGACATTCTCATCGTCGACAGGGCCCTGAATCCCTACAATAATTGTAAGGCGGTTTGCTACATCGACGGCGAGTACACCGTTAAGCGTGTCGAGATGAGTGAAGGCAAGGTGCGTCTTATGCCTGCCAACGAGCAGAACACGAAATACAAGCCTATCGAGGTGCTCCCAGAAAATCAGTTCATCATCTGGGGTGTTGTAACCTACACAATCAAAAAGATGTAAATAACACAAAAGCAGCACCCGTAATAGATGCTGCTTTTATTGTTATTCGTAGATTATTCCTTTGGCGATGACCACTGCTTGCGAATTCGCTTCGGAAGGTCGCTGTACTTCATTCCAACCATCCACACCAGCGTGCGCTGCATTGCCACAAAGCAGGCAATCATAATCACAACACCCAAGACATAATCCGATGCCGAAGCGAGGTTGTTCTGCTCTAACCACACAATCAACGCCACACTCACCAACAACTCCAACTCCGCTGTTACCATTCCTGGCGAATAGAACTTTGGCAAGCGGAAGACCCTAATTGCCATCATATGCACGACGCCCTCGAAGATGCCAAGTGTCGCCGTTACCAAGATAGGAATTACGCAGTCGTCCCAGAAGAATGGAACAAAGGTAAAGGCAATAAGCAGAATGCCCGTAGGGATGCGGCTTGCACGCTTGGTCTCAACAGGCACATCCTTGCCAATCATACCCGAAATGAGATCGATAAAGCCACCAGGATAGTGTCCCTCCTCCCACTCGTGGAGGATGAAGAGCAAGTTGAAAACCATCACAAACTTTTGGATTACCGAGAGGTCATCCATCAATGCGCCTGCGAGTAGCAGGCCGAGCGAAATCACAGTGTAGATTTCGAGTGCGTAGTTTTTGATAAACTTTTTCATATCTAACTTTTTTTGAGTTATCGACGAAGTTTTGCTATACCATTTTTAATTGAGAAGGCTGATGCCTCATACTCGGCAAAGCCGTAGCGTGTATCACGGTTTTTGAAAATAAGCACGGGCGAGAGAATCATCACAACCGCCACCAGTGGGAATGCAACCAATGGTACCCACCAGTAGTATGTCGGGAAGTCGAAATGCTCGGAGATGTAGCAGAGGTAGTAGATGCCAAATGGCACCATCGCAAGTAGTGCCGAAGCACAGCCAGGACTATACCAAGTTCGGAGTTTACGGTTTATCACAATGCAGTGTATAAAGACTTGTGCCATAGTAAAGTATGCGATAAAGATACCAACCCACAGCACATCGTGGAAGATAAAACCGCAGATGTAGAGCGGATATGCCAGGACAACATTTACGATAAAGGCACTCAGCTCGTTGAGCGGATATTTGCCGAAGTCCTTTTTCTCGCCCATAAGTCCGATGTTCATCGCCGCAGGAAAACCGCCTGGTAGGACATACTCCTCGAACTCGTGTAGCAGGAGCAACATAAAGAATACCGCCATAAGTCGTTGGGTGGGAACAAGTTGGTCACCAAAAGTACCCACAAGGATTGCCACAACAGCGAAGATAACCCCTCCGACTGCGGGCCAATAACGCATATAACTTCGTAACATAATTTGTTAGGTTTTTGAGTTTATGCAAAGTTCGCAATTTTTATGCTGTCGGCTGTTATCCTACAAAGGTCGTTTATTATCTTTTCAACACTTAATTACTATTTTTGTAGCAAATTATCCTCTTTTATATTATCTTTGCAAT
>JAGBYS010000229.1 GCA_017628675.1 Tidjanibacter sp. | reverse complement strand
CGGGCTTCACCCACAGCGTTATAGAGGGACTAAGGGCCTCCACCAAGAGATAGGCTGGGGGCTGACCATAAAACACAGAAGAGGCTGATCCACATAAAGGGTCAGCCTCTTGTTGTATTTTTGAGTTGTGAAGGCTCTCTTGTTAGAACGGATAGCCGATACCGAAGTGGAGTGCGGTGTTGCGGAACGAGGGGTCAAGAATGACCCACCTCTCGCCTGCGGGCTTGCCGGGGTCGTGGAGCTGGATACCCCAGTCGAGGCGCAGCAGCAGTACGCTCAGGTTGAGGCGCAGGCCGACACCCGTATTGAGAGCCACCTGGGAGAGCGCCTTGCGTGGCTCGAAGGCTGCGCCCTCGGGTATGCCCTTGATGTTGGAGGTGTACCACACATTGCCCGCATCGAGGAAGGCGGCACCGCTGAAGATACCTCCGAGCGGGAAGCGCAACTCGGCATTGGCCTCGAGTCGGAGGTTGCCAAACTGGCTCGGATAGCCGCTATTGACCTCGGCCGACGAGCCGGGGCCGAGGGTGCGCACACTCCAGCCACGCATACTATTCACGCCACCGGCATAGAAGAGCTGGTCGGCGGGGAGTGACTCGTTGCGTGAGTTGCCATAGGGGATGATGACGCCGCCATAGAGTCGGTAGGCGAGCGTGAGAGCATCGTTGAGGGGTGTGGCTTGTGCCCAGGTTATGTCGGTGCGCAGATACTGCGCATAGCGTATGCCGAAGAGTGTGTAGTGACCGTCGGTCTTGGGGGCTCCGGCGAGCGACTGTATGCCCGAGAGGAGGTTGCCGCTGGTGGCGAAACCCACCCTGAGCGAGTGGTACCTGCTCTGGTTGGTGATGTTTTGTGCGCCGTGGGTGTAGGAGCCCGAGATGCCGGCCATCATCTGTGTGGTGTAGCTGTCGCGCAGATAGGGGTTCTGGAGTCGGTCGAGGAACTCGGTGCTCACATAGTTGACCTTGACCATACTCACATCGAAGGGCCTCAGCACGAAGAGGTCACGATGGCTGTTGGCCCAGCTGTAACCGAAGCTCACATTGGAGAGCACACGGTCGTAGAACTTGCGGTCCTGATGGTTTATGGAGAACTCCAGGCGTGTCTGTGGGTTGAGCAGCACACCTCGAGGGTCGAGGTCTATGGGGAAGAGGAACTGCGGGAAGGTCACACCGACCATACCGCCGAACTCTGTGGAGTTGCGATTGGAGAGCTCGGAGTCGGCCCTGCGGAACTCATAGCCGAAGGTGAAACTCATATCTATCTGCTCGGCACCGCGGAAGAGGTTCTGGTTCTGATAGCCGACCGTGGCGGAGAGTCCGTAGAAGCTGGAGGTTGTGGAGGCCTCCACATCGGCCCTGACGCTCTGGCGCATAGCGGGCGAGAGCCTTATCTCACAGTCGAGCACCCCTTCGGTTGTTTCGGCCGTGTCGCTCCAGTGGTCGCCCACGAAGGTGACCTTGCGCATAGGCTCACCGCTCTGCTGCGAGAAGAGGATGTTGGCGCTGTGGATGTAGTTCACGCCCATAAGGTTTTCGTAGGTGTTGGTCACCCTGCGCTCGTTGAACATCGAGCCGCTGCGCAGACGCACAAGTCGCCTTAAGACGGAGGGACGGATGTTGGGCTTGGAGCCGTGGTAGACAATCTCGAGGCCCTGATAGTCGAGTGTGTCGAGCGAGAGGAGGTAGTTGGGGTTGGTGGCCGCCTCTGTGGCGTTGTAGTCGGGCATCACGCGTATGGTGCCGATGCGATAGAGGGGGTTGTTGGTGTAGAGGGGCTCGCCCTGGGGCCCACGCCCCTCGAGGTGCTTCTTGATGATGACCCTCACCGAGCCACGATGACCACCGAGGGTGGTGTCGAGCTGAAACTCAATGTTGTTCTCGGAGAAGTCGTAGAAGCCGTCGCTGCGCAGCAGCTGAGTGAGGCGTGCACGCTCCTCACCGAGGGTGTTGATGTCGAGGATGTCGCCCTTGCGGATGAGCGAGAGCGAGTCGGTGCGCAGGAGCTTCTGTATGTAGCTGTCCTCGATGTTGTAGGATATGCTCTCTATGCGGTAGGGCTCACGCTGCTCGGTCTTGTAGATGACCTTGGCGGTTTTTTTATCCTCGTTGTGGTCGATGGTGAAACTCTCGGAGGCGGCGAAGAAACCCCTGGAGGCCACATAGGCACCGATGTTCTCGGCGCTGCTGATGGTGAGTGTGGAGTCGATGATGACGGGTGCTGTGCCCACACCACGGAGGATGTTGTTCCAGAGGTTGTGCTTTGCGGAGTCGGCCTGCAGATAGAGCCAGGTGCGAATGCCGAAGATGTCGAGTGCGGGCTTCTGCTTTATGTACTTGCTCATCTCGGAGGCGGGTATGCGCTCCTCCTTGGGAGCGTTTTTGTCGGCCTCTATGCGGTTGGCTGTGAGGATGTAGCTACCCTCGGGGATGTAACCCTGGATGCTGCAGGCGGACACGATGAGGGCTGTGATAGCTGCTGCGACCACCGCCAAACGCCTCTGCCAAAGTGTCCTCATAGTTGCTCAGTTTTGGAAATTTGGGTCAAAGATACAAAAAAAACGCCAAAGAGAGAAATGTTGAGGGGTGGGATTGATGGGGCTTATGAGTCTTATGGGTCCTATATGTCTTATAGGCCCTATAAGTCTTATACATTAGCCCCCACAAAAAAAGCACCCCCTTTTGGGAGGTGCTTTCGTGAATTTATACCTTTGGATTAGGCTGACTACAGAGTGGGAGCTGCCGAGCCAGAAGTCTTAACCCAAATCTTACCATTTGCTTTGATGTTTGTGGTGTCGTACCAGAAGTAAACATCGTAGGTGCCCGAAGTAACTTTCATATTGCCACCATTATTATATACAGTGGTAGCTGCGGCGTTGTTTACGGTGATGGTGCCTCCGCTACCAAAGCTGGTGGCCCAATCCTGGTTAGCACGAACTTTGAACTCGCCGGTAAGTTTTGCATTCTTTGCTACATACAAACCAATAGTGCCATCCCAAGTGAGTGCGATGTCTGCGGAATTTCCCCAGCTGTTGTGTACGCCACACAAGCCCCATTTAACGTTTGACATATCGGGCATAGCTCCATTGGTGGTCTGTGCGGTTGCAGTGGTGTAGTCGGTGCCGGCTGTCATCAGATAGACGCTACCGCTGAGAGCATCAAAGTAGATGTCATAAGTGCCTGCTACTACATTCTGGAAGTTGGAGCCATTTACAAAACCAGGAACTTTAACATTCTGATTCAGATAGCAAATGTCGCCTGCACCGTAGCTGCCATCCCACGAACCTTTCACTTTGATCTTGAACTCACCGTAAGCAGCCAAAGTAATATTATTGGTTACGAACAGGTTTTTAACGGTGGTGGTAACCATAACATTGGTATCGCCCCAGCTGTTGAAACCACCAGTAGCGCACCACTTGGAAGCTACGCCAGGAGTCTCGGGTGCAAAGGGATTCTCACCCCAAGTTGCAGGAGAGTCCCAACCATTGATGTAGCAATACCTATTGTTGTCATCAACGAGGGGAAGAGTGAGGTCGGCGGTCTGGTTCCAAACTTTCTTCTT
>JAGBYS010000228.1 GCA_017628675.1 Tidjanibacter sp. | reverse complement strand
GGTGCCAAGGCATACTATGAGGATATCGACAATCCTTATATCGCTGATTTCTACGAGGATATGAACCGCTGGTCGTTCAACTTCCAGATGTTCTTCCTCGGCAGCCGCATCAACCAGACCCTCCAGATGCTCAGCGAGAGCACCGGTAATGTAGTGCAGGACAGGACCATCCACGAGGACGCCCACATCTTCGCAGGCAACCTCCACCAGATGGGCCTTATGAGTTCCAGGGACTACGGCACCTATATGAAGATCTTCACGCTGGCTACCGACCTGGTGCCCGCACCCGACATCCTCATCTACCTTAAGGCTAGTGTTCCCACCCTTGTAAGGCAGATTCTTAAGCGCGGTCGCGAGTATGAGAAGAACATCGACCTGGAGTACCTGGAGAGGCTCAACAACCGCTACAATGAGTGGATCGCCTCCTACAAGGGCAAGCTGCTGACAATCAACATCGACGAGATCGACTTTGTGGGCAAGCCCGAGATTGTGGATACCATCCTCGAGAACATCGAGGCACTCAACGCCGCCGAGGGCCGCGAGAGCCGTATGATTGGGTTCTAAGGACGCATCTGTAAAGACCTTCACACACGCCCCCGTCACTCCGTGACACCCCCTCTAACTTAGAGGGGGAATAACTGGAAATAAAAACGCTACGCAATGGAGCCAAAGCGAAAGAATAACCTTGCCGAACAAAAACAACTTCGCAGGACGCTTCGACGCAAATCAACGCCAGAGGAGATAGCTTTATGGGGGTTGCTGAAGGGCAAACAGATATGTGACTGTCAATTTAGGCGACAATTCTCCGTAGGGGTCTATGTTTTGGACTTCTACTGCCCAAGAGCAAAATTGTGTATTGAGATAGATGGCACTGAGCATCTCTCCGAGGAGAATTTGTTACACGACAGAATTAGGGACAACTACCTCAAGTCCCAAGGAATAGAGGTATTACGCATTGATAATAGAGCCATTTGGTCACTTAGTGATGTGGTAATCAAAACCATAGAGGAAACCACAAGGCAGAGATTAAAAAAATCCCCCTCTAAGTTAGAGGGGGTGCCCGAAGGGCGGGGGCGTGTGCCCAAGAATAATTAGCCTACGGCTTAAAGAAGATGAATAGCGACTTTGTGAAACTACTTGGGGAGCAACTGCCCGAAGAGGAGGTTGCACAGCTGCTGGAGGCCTTAGTGGAGGCCCCACAGCCCACCTCCATAAGGCTCAATCCCCACAAGCCCCACCCCGCACCCGAAGGACGCGAGGTGGCGTGGTGTCGTTGGGGTCGCTATCTCTCCGAGAGGCCGTCATTCACGCGCGATGGTCACTTTCAGGCCGGAGGCTACTATGTGCAGGAGGCCTCCTCGATGTTTGTGGGCCACCTCTTGGAGCAGGCGCTCGCAGGGGAGGTACCCGAGGGCATAAGGCTTCTGGATATGTGTGCCGCACCGGGTGGCAAGTCGACCCTCTACAGCTCCATAGTGGGCACCAAGGGTACGGTTGTGGCCAACGAGGTCATCCGCCAGAGAGCACTGACACTGTCGGACAACATACAGCGTTGGGGTGTGGGTAACACGGTTGTCACCTCCAACGACCCCGAGCACTTCGCCTCCTCACTGCCTGAGTGGTTCGATGTGGTGGCTGTGGATGTGCCCTGCTCGGGCGAGGGTATGTTTCGCAAGAGCGAGGAGGCCAGAGATAACTGGAGCCTGGAGAATGTGAGGCTCTGTGCCGCGCGCGGAAGGCGCATTATGGCCGAGGCGTGGGAGTCGCTCCGCGAGGGCGGCATCTTCATCTACTCGACCTGCACCTTCAACCGCGAGGAGAACGAAGAGAATATGGAGTGGCTCTGCTCCCAGATGGAGTGTGAGCACATAGACATAGAGTGTCCCGAGGAGTGGAACATCACCCGCACAAAGGCCGGCGTGGCCGAGTGCTTCCACTTCTACCCCCATAAGACCGAGGGCGAAGGACTCTTTGCGGCCATCGTGCTGAAGGGTGGCTCCGCAACCTCCACCAGACGCAAGGCCCCCAAGGCCCGCAAGAGCCCCTTTGCAGAGGTGGATCGCAAAACACTCAAGACCAGCGGTCTGGAGAACTTCCTTGTCGCCGGTGAGGGAACATTTCACTTTGCGGCCATTGGGGAGAGCATCTACGCCTACCCCGAGGCCCATTGGGAGGATGTGCGCACCATCTCGGAGCAGATGAGCGTGCTCTTCTCGGGCGTGAGGATGGGCGAACTCTTCGGCAAGAAGTTCAAGCCCGACCACTCGCTCGCACTCTCGGCCTGGCTCAACCCCGAAGCTTTCCCCACCACGGAGCTCACCGAGGAGGATCTGCTCCACTACCTGCGTCGCGAGGAACTCGGCTGTGTGGCCGAGCTCAAGGAGGGCATAAACCTGCTCCTCTGGGAGGGTCAGCCCGTGGGCTTCACAAAGCGTGTGGGAGCACGCACCAACTCACTCCTTCCCAAAGAGTTAAGAATCTTCATATAACCCCAACCGATGAACAGAGCCATACTGCGACTTACCATCCCGAACATTGTGAGCAATGTGACCATCCCTCTGTTGGGAATGATCGACATTGCCATAGCCGGCCGCATAGGCGACGACACGACCATCGGTGCGCTGGCCATTGGCACGGCCATCTTCAACTTCATCTACTGGAACTTCGCATTCCTGCGTATGGGCACCAGCGGTCTGGCCGCACAGGCCTATGGCGCAGGCGACCGCAAGGAGACCGCCGACATTCTGGGGCGCTCGCTTGTGGCCTCGCTACTCATAGCCCTGCTGCTCCTAATCTTCAACAGACCTATAGGACGCTTGGCGATGACCATTATGGAGGGTTCGCCCGAGGTTATGAGCCTTGCGGCCGAGTACTTCTTTGCACGCATCTGGGCCGCCCCTGCCGCCATCAGCATCTTCGCCCTGCACGGCTGGCTGACGGGTATGCAGGACTCGGTGACCCCTATGGTGGTGTCGATTCTGGGCAACATAATAAACATCGCCGCATCGCTCTGGTTTGTCTTTGGGATGGATATGGGCGTTGTGGGTATCGCCTGGGGCACGGTCGTGGCGCAGTACAGTTCGCTGCTCCTGACACTCCTCATCCTCTTTATCCGCTACCGAATTTACATCCAGCAGATAAGCATCAAGGGCAGTCTGCGTATGGAGCCCCTGGCACGCTTCTTCCGCATCAACTCCGACGCCTTTCTGCGCACCCTCTCGGTCTGCACGGTCTACACCTGCTTCACCGCCTTCTCGGCACGCTTTGGCGACACGGTGCTCGCCACCAACGAGCTATTGATGCAGCTCTTCCTGCTCTTTAGTTATATGCTCGACGGCTTCTGCTACGCCGCCGAGTCGCTCACGGGCCGTTTCATCGGTGAGCGCAACCGCGAGAGCCTCCGCAGGTGCATACGCCTGCTTACGGTGTGGTGTGGTGGTGTGGCCGCACTCTACATTGTGGCCTACATCTTCTGGTGGGAGCCCATCCTGGGAATCTTCACCTCGAGCCCCACGATTATGGCCTGCGCCGAGGAGTATATAGGGTGGATTGTGATGGTGCCCCTGGTGGGTTTCATCCCCTTCCTCATCGACGGCATCCTCATCGGTGCCACCAAGACACGCATTATGCGCAACACCACCTTCTTTGCGCTGGTGGCCTTCTTTGTGCTCTTCTTTGCGCTGGAGTCCTCGCTTGGCAACAGGGCTCTGTGGCTGGCCTTCATTGGCTTCATCGTGGTGAGGTTTGCGCTGATGTTGGTGGCCACCAAGGGTGTGGATACCGACCTGCTGATGGATACATCGAAGAGGTAAGGGGAAAATTCAAAATTAGAGATTAAGTAATACAATATAATAGATGGAAACGAAGAAGAATTTTAGGAGTGGTTTTGTGAATATCATTGGCAACCCCAATGTGGGTAAATCGACGCTGATGAATGCATTGGTGGGCGAACGCCTTGCCATCATCACCGCCAAGGCACAGACCACACGCCACCGCATTATGGGTATCGTCGGTGGCGACGACTTCCAGATTGTCTACTCCGACACCCCCGGCATCCTCCGACCCAACTACAAACTCCAGGAGAGTATGATGGGCTTCGTGAGGGGCGCACTCAAGGATGCCGATGTGATTCTCTATGTGACCGACACCGTCGAGAAGGGCGACGAGGCCTCCGAGGAGATTGTCGAGAAGATAAAACTCTCGGCCATCCCCACCATTGTGGTCATCAACAAGATAGACCTTTCTAACCAGCAGCAGCTCGAGGGCCTTGTGGAGCTCTGGAGAGAGCGTCTGCCCGAGGCCAAGGTGGTGCCCGTGTCGGCTCTGGAGGGCTTCAATGTGGGCGGCGTCTTCGACACCATTATGACCCTGCTGCCCGAGGGCGCACCCTACTACGAGGAGGGCACCCTCACCGATAGGCCTATGCGCTTTTTTGCCAGCGAGATTATCCGCGAGAAGATATTTCTCAACTACGACAAGGAGATACCCTACTCGGTGGAGATCGCCATCGAGGAGTATAAGGAGGAGCCCACGATTGACCGCATAAGCGCCATAATCTATGTGGCCCGCGACTCCCAGAAGGGTATCATCATTGGCCGCCGAGGCGAGATGCTCAAGAAGGTGGGCACCTCGGCCCGCATAGAGCTCGAGAAGTTCATCGGCAAAAAGGTCTTCCTGCAACTCCACGTGAAGGTCGACGAGGGCTGGCGCAACAGCAGCCGCTGCCTGAAGCGATACGGGTATATTGAGTAGGTGGCCAAAGAGCTAAAAGGGC
>JAGBYS010000227.1 GCA_017628675.1 Tidjanibacter sp. | reverse complement strand
GTCGATGTAGCGTTTGACATTCTCGGTGGTGGCGCCGTGGCGGCCGTGGGGCTTGAGGGTGGAGTAATCCGTGTCGGCAAGCTTAATGTTGCCACCCGAGGTGTAGGACCAGCGGTTCTTATTGGTGATGAGCTCCCACCACACACCCATATACTTCATAGGCCTAATCCACGAGGTGTCCTCAATGGCGCAGGGCTCATTCAGGTTAAGCGTCAGGCGCGAGGCCAACAACTCCCTTGCATCGTCCGTAATAACACCCGTTCTCCAAGGGGTGTGACAAGGGGTCTGCATATAGGCCTTATTGCCAATGGCGTCGGGGGTGAGCCACGATGTGAAGGTATAGCTCTCGGGGTCATAGATAAGGTGCATACAGGAGTAGTCCACAAGTGCAGCCTCGTGGAGGGTGATGTAGAGCCCCTGGTCGCTCTTCATCGTGATGGCCGTCTGCACACCCCAATCGGAGAACCTTGTGGTGGAGGCGTGTGAGCCCGTGGTGGTGTTGGCCAGCTGGGCAATCTCCGAGAGGCGCGAGTCGAAATACTCATACTCCTGGGTGTCGTAATCGCCAGGTATCCAAAGTGCCCTATGGTCGCCCGTGAGCGCAAACTGAGTATGCTCCTCCTTGACCGTAAAGTACTGCAGCCTCTTCTGGCGGGGGAACTCATAGCGCAGACCGAAACCATCGTCATAAAGACGGAAGCGGATGTTCATCTGGCGCTTGGTGGCGGGCTGGGTGAGCTCCACGAGCAGCTCGTTGTAGTGGTTGCGGATGTGGCTCTCCTCGCCCCACACGGGCTCCCACACCTCATCGAACGAGCTCTCCGAGGTAGCCTTCACCTGGAAGCCACCCATCAGGTCGTCGCTACCCTCCAGGTCGAGTCCGAGGCTGCTACGCAGGATGACGGGTGAACCTTTGTAGTCCACCGCATAGTAGGGGGTGCCCTCCTCGAGCGAGAAGGTGAGGGTGAGGTTGCCGCCAGGCGAGCTGACACTCTGGGCCGAGAGGCTCATCGCGAAGGCCACAAGTGTAGCAAAAAGGGTGAAAATTCGTTTCATAAATGCGTCGTTGCTTACCCTACAAAGGTACGCAATCCTATCCTCAAAAACAAAAAAGCGGCCCTCCAAAAGGAGAGCCGCGTGTGCTAAAGAACGCCGACATCAAAAGGTCGGCTCTTTGTCGGTCCTAATGGCCGAACAGATTAGTTCTTTTTGAGCTTGAAGGTACCAACCTCACCGTTCACAGTGAACGAAAGGGTGTAGTTACCAGCCTCAGCAACTTTGAGGTTGCCCTTGTTGTAGATAGCGTCGAACTCGGTGCCATCAACGGGGAGGTTCGAGTTGTCCTCAACACCGTAGCTGTCGGTCCAAGCACCGTCAGCGCGAACTTTGAACTCAGCGTTCTCGGGAGCGTCGAAGCTAGCAACTGCCCAACCGTCGGTGATGGTCATTGCGATGTCGGTCGACCAGTCGGTGAACGAACCGATAACACCCCAGGTGTGGTCTGCGAGGTTCATCGAAGGAGCGGGCTGCTCAGGCTCGGGCTCGGGAACCTCAACCTCAGCGCCGTCGATGCTTGCCAACCATTTGCCATCAGCACCTTTCTCGGTGAGAACTACAAAGGTACCCTCAGCCTTGAGAGTAACATTCAGGTCAACGGTCTGCTCGCCAACACCAAAGTCGTTAACGATGAAACCGATGGTCTGACCTGCAAGCTCCTTGGGAGCATTCCATACATAGTAGCTCTTGCCGTCTACGCTCTCAACCTCGGTGAGCTGAGCGCCGGGCCAAGTGCCACCGGTGTAGTTCGACTGGTCCTCGAGGTTCCAAGCCCAAACGCCAACGGCCTCCCAACCGGTTGCCGAAACATCCGAGTAAACCTTTACATACTCCTGGGTGATGAAGCCGGGACCATCGGGACCGGGCTCATCGGTGGGTTTGTCAGTACCACAAGCTACCATCGAAAGGGCAGCTACAGAAAGTGCAAGAAATTTAAAGAATTTCATAGTGCAAAAATGTTTTAAAAAGTTAATTAATAAAAGGGTTGATTTGTGTTATTGTGTGTCTATTAATATCCCTCGGGGTTCTTCAGATCGGGGTTAGCCAGAATCTGCGACGAAGGAATTGCAAAGAGCTTCTTGTAGTCCTCGAAAGCCTTACCCTTCACATCGCCACCCTTGAAGGGCCATACATACTCGGCCGAGGTGAAGCAGTTGTAGCGGATGAGGTCGGTACGACGGTGGCCCTCCCAGTAGAGCTCACGAGCACGCTCCTCACGGAAGAGTTTCATTGCCTCGTTGCTCCAAGCGGTGGGAACGGTCATAGCGGCCACGCCGGTACGCTCTGCAAGCTCGTTCATCTTACCCTGAGCAGTGCTACCCTGACCCAAACGCGAGCAAGCCTCGGCATAAATCAGGTAGATCTCACCCAGACGAATCAGAGGATAGTCGATGTCGGTAGACCTGTCGACATTCTTGGTGCGCTGCCAGTATTCCAAGCCATTCTCATAGGAGGGAATGTTGTTGAACTTCCAGCAGCCGTAGCCCTCCATAAAGGTGTTCAGGAGCTCGGTAAAGTCACCCTTGGTACGACGAGCGGTGATGAATGCGTAGGCACCACGCTTGTCGGCGATAGTGCAGGTACCATCCTCACCCCAAGTTACATTGGTGGGGTTGAAGTGGGTATTGACAAACTGCTCGTGAACGTGGAGGCCAAGCCAGCCACCACCGGCACCAATGCGCGAGCTGAAGGTACCATCACCAAGATCCTCGGTCAACTCGTTGGAGTTGATAGCCGCACAGGTGAGGAAGGTACCACCACCCCAAGACTGAGCGTAGTTCCAATCGTAGGGAGCGTAGAACAAGAACTCGTTGTAGGCAGCGGGGTTCTCGCCGTTGTCGCCACGGAACAGGTGCTCGTAGTTGGGGCTGAGCGCATAGCCAAGGCTGAAGATATCCTCGCAGACAGCCTTACACTCGGTCCAAGCGGGGGTACCGGTGTAGACCTCTGCATTGAGGTATACGCGAGCCAGCAGACCCAGAACCGAACCCTTGTCGGCACGAGGACGGATGCTCTTTGCCTCGGGCATAGCCGAGCCATCGGCAGCAAGCTCGGTCAGCTCTTTTACGATGAACTGATAAACCTCCTTGCGGGGTTTCTGCTTGGGAGCCTCAGCACCAAAGGGCGAATCCTCGGTGGTGAAGGGAACATCACCAAAGACATCCATTGCCATCCAGTAGAAGTATGCACGCAGGAAGCGAGCCTCAGCACGGAAGCCCTCAATCTCTGCTGCGAGCTCCTCGCTCACACCACGGTTTGCGAGTTTCTCGGGAGCGGTCTGAAGAAGATACTCATTCACTAAGGTGATACCCTGAAGGGTACGAACGAAAACGGCGTAAACCATATCGTTCTCACTATCGTCCCAAGCGTTGTTGTTGATGGCGTTACACCAAGCATCACCCCAAGCAACCTTTGCCTCGTCGGTGGAAACCTCCTGGCAGCTCCAGAACGAACGAATAAGCTCCGATGCACCACCGTCGCTCACCAGCAGGTCGGTGGTGTCGTTTGTAACAAAGTTAAAGTAGAGGCGCGCAAGACCCTGAACATAGGGCTCCTTCTCATTGCCGTAGACAGTCTCGGCGGTCTTGTCCCACTCATTCAGGGGCAAGGTCTCCAGATCCTTAACACACGAGGTCAGAGTTAAAAGCGCACCTGCAATTACAACAAGAATATGTTTTGCTTTCATCGTTATTGCGTTTTTAGTCAATTAGAAATTAAGGTTAAGACGCAGTGAGAAGATGCGAGGACGAGGCCAGATGGTGCCATCGATACCTGCAACACCCGAAACCTCGGGGTCAACACCGCTATACTTGGTGAGAACAAATACATTCTGAACACCTGCAGCTACGCGCAACTTCATATCGCTGCTACCCAGTTTGTCGAAGGTGTAACCAAGGTTGATGTCATCCAAACGGAAGAACGATGCATCCTCGATGTAGAGGTCCGAACGGTCCTGCTTCTCGCTTGTGGGCTTGGTCCAACCGGTGCGAAGTACGGTGGTTGCAAAGTTCGACAGACCACCACGAGCGTCGATTGTGGAGGCAGCGTGGCAAGCATAGAAGCTGTTGAACACATAGTTGCCTACCGAGCCGTGGCCGTTGAAGCCGAAGTCCCAATTCTTGTAGGAGTACTTGAGGTTCACACCGAAGAAGAAGTCGGGCGAGGGGCTCTTGCCGGTATTGTAGCGGTCACCCTCGTCGATCTTGCCGTTCTTGTTCAGATCGTAGAAACCCTCCTGTACGGGCTTACCATCGGTGTAACCCTGCTTGTAGGCATAGAAGGTGTAGGGAGCCGAACCCACGGTGTGCATCTGCAGATCCTGACCACCGGTACCGGTACCGGGCGAGTTCATAAAGATTGCATAGTCGGGGTCGTCGTTCTTGTTCAGCTTGGTGAAGTAGGTATCCTGGAAGGTACCGTTGAAGCCGATACGCAGGCTCTGAGTAGCGGTGCGGATGGGGTTGAAGTTCAGCGAGAACTCAACACCCTGGTTGCGCATAGAGCCCACATTGGTCAGAAGGTTGGTACCGAAGTTGGAGCCCATAGGCACGGTTACCCAGTTGAGAAGGTCTTTGGTGTCGCGACGATAGATATCAACGCTACCCTCTACAAGACCATCGAGGAAACCGAAGTCAACACCGGCGTTGTAGGTAGCGGTGCTCTCCCAGCGGATGTTGGGATCGTATGCCGAGGGCGAGAGCATATACGAGTAGATGGGGTTACCATTCTCGTCGTAGCCCATAATCACCTGGTGCGAAGCGTCATTCTCGGAGAGGTTGTAACGAGCAAGGAACTTGTAGTTACCAATCTCCTGCTGACCGGTCACACCGTAGCCCAAACGAACTTTCAGAGTCGAGATGAAGTCCTGGTTCTGCATAAACTCCTCATTGAGGGTGTTCCAAGCAAATGCTGCCGAGGGGAAGTAGCCCCAGCGGTTGCCCTTAGCGAACTTCGACGAACCATCGGCACGGAGAGTAACGGTGAGCAAGTAGCGCGAATCGTAGGAGTAGTTCAAACGGCCGTAGAACGACACGAGGTAGCTCTCCTCACGACCCCAAACGCCGGTACTCTTCTCATACTGCTCGTTGGTCTCGTTGTAGTAGGTGATGCTGCGGTCTGCGCTGTAGAAGTGCTGCCACGAGTAACCAACCATCGCGTCGATGTTGTGGTCACCCATACTCTCGTTGTAGTTACCGTAGAAGTCGAGCACCTTGTTCTGACGCTGCCAGATCTTCTTGGTGTACTTACCGAAGCCTTTAGCATCCGAATCCTTATATGCCTGAATCGAACCAATCTTCACACCGTCGTGCTCCTGGGTCTTCGACCAGTCGCCACCGAGGTTGAGGTTGAAGCGCAGAGCCTCCAAGCCGTGAACCTTGTAGTCCAGGGTGATGTTACCCAGACCACGGTAGGTGCTCGAGTACTTGTCTACATCGTAGAGCATCGAGAGGGGGTTGAGGCCTGCAAGGCTATTGGGAGCGAACAACTCGCCACGACCCTCACCAACATTGTAGTAACCGTTGGTTGTGGTGTAGTCGATCGAGCCATCCTCGTTGTACCAGTAGGGGGCAACGGTGGGGTTGAAGAATGCTGCAGCACCCACTGCACCACCATCTGCATAGGTCTGGTGGCTGTATACACCCTTAGCATTAACCGATACGGTCAGGTGGTCCTGGAGGTACTTGGGCGAAAGGTTAATGTCGATGGTTGCACGGTCGAAATCCGAAGTCTGAAGGGTACCCTGCTGGTTGGTGTAACCAATCGAAGCACGGTAGGGAAGCTCCTCGTAAACGCTACCCTTCTTGTCGGTACCATAGATGCTCACATTGTGGTCGTGCGAAAGAGCGGGGCGGAAGATGAGGCTCTGCCAATCGGTGTTTGCATCGCCAATATACTTCTCAGCCTCGAGGCGAGCGTTGGAGCCCTCAGCGAAGGTGTTTGCAATGTGCGAACGGAACTGCTCGGGGCTCATAACCTGCATAGTGCTCGAGTTGGTCGAAACGCTATAGGAGCCGTTGTAGGAGATGCTGGGTTTGTTGCCCGAGCCCTTCTTGGTGGTGATGATAATCACACCGTTCGATGCACGCGAACCGTAGATGGCGGCTGCCGAAGCGTCTTTCAGTACGGTGAACGACTCGATATCGTTGGGGTTAACCAGCGACAAGGGGTTGGCCATACCCGAACCTGCGTCACTTGCGATGGGCACACCGTCGATAACAATCAGAGGATCGTTCGATGCGTTGAGCGAAGCGGCACCACGAATACGGATAGTGGAGCCCGAGTTGGGACCACCGTCGCCGGGGATAATCTGCAAGCCGGGGACTTTACCCTGCATCATATCCTGGGTGGATACGACTGCACCACGGTTCAGATCCTCAGCCTTGATTGCCACAACCGAACCGGTAAGGTCATCCTTCTTGGCAACACCATAACCGATCATCACAATCTCCTCGATCTGCTGTGCGCTCTCCTCGAGGGTGAAGTTGATGGAGGTGCGGCCACCTACCTGCTCGTAGATGTCGTTGTAGCCCATGCAGCTCACACACAAAGTGGCATTTTTGTCCACACTGATAGTGTAAGCACCATCCAATGAGGTGGTAACACCCTGACCGGTTGCCATATCCATAATGGTTGCACCAATCACAGGCTGACCACTAGCGTCTTTCACGATACCCGACACTGAAGCCTTCTGAGCGAAAGCTCCGGTGCACATCACCAGAAGTGCGGCTACCAGCGAAAGTACTTTCTTAAAACTGTGTACTTGTTTTAACATAAGCGGTTAATTTGATTATTAAGTAGTTATATTGTGTTTCCCATAACTTTTGCCAATTAAGCCATTGGCAAAAATAACATTTTATATTTAATATAGGTATTTTTTGCACATTTTTGGGGAAATAAGGGGGATGAACCCGCTATTTTGGCCGACGGGTGGCAGCCCCCTTTTTCCAAAACTATCGTCCCGAAGAGGCAATCATACCACGGATGAGGGAGTTCACGCCCTCCTCCTGGAGCAGCTGCTCAACGGTAAGGTGCATCCTATAGCGCCAGTAGTGGTTGGCAATTGCGGGAATGTTGATGCGCTCGCTATCCACATCCGCCTTCCTCACCTTCTCGTCCATTGCAAGCCAATCCTGCAGGGGGAGAATGGTCAGAGCTGCGGGCGAAGCCAGGTGGTTGCCCACGATGGTGCGGCAAATCTCGCCACTTGCCTCTGCGGGAGCCACGCCCTGACGCCAGAGGATCTCGTTGTAGTAGGCCTGGGTAGTAGCCCTATCCTCGTGCCACCAACCACGGATGGTGCTGGTGTCGTGCGAGCCGGTGGTGCACACCGAAGCGTAGGGGTACATATTGGTGTAGCCAAACTTGTTCTTGGGATCCTTGGGCATCCTCTGAACCTCCAGCGAGAGGATTCCGAGCTGCTGCATAACGGGACCCACACAGTCGGGCACCATACCGAGGTCCTCACCGCAGCACATCATATGGGTTGCATCCACCAGTGCGGGGAGTTTCTCCATTGCAAGTGCGCCCCAGAAGTCGTTGTGGCGGCGATAGAAGAAGTCGTTGTAGAGCTCGTTGTACCTCTCCTTCTCCCACTGCGAAAGCCAAGCGTAGCTCTTGGTCTGCTGTGCAGCGATGCGGGGGTGGAAGTGGCCGGGCTTGCGGGGATCCTCAATAAAGAGCACCTCACCCGTCAGACCATAGAGAGCATTTTTGACCTTCTCGTTCTTGCCACCAAGGGCCTCGAGGATCTGGCGCTGAGTGCGATACTCGGGTTTCAGGGAGAAGTAGCCGTTATCCTTAGCGTCGAGGTAGGGGGTCCAATCCTCACCACCGAAGAACTCTCCGAGATAGTCGTAGTGGATCTGAGGCTCCACATACCTGTCGCGGTTCATAGGCATACCCCTCTGTGCCAACTCGTCGTAGCTGAAGGGCATTGCGGGGTTGAAGTAGCCCAGCAGGCCCACAACCGAGTCCATAGGAATCTCCCAGATGCGGAAGAAGCCGAGGATGTGGTCGATGCGGTAGAGGTCGAAGTAGTCGGCCATCTTCTCGAAGCGCCTCTTCCACCAAGCGTAGCCGTCCTGAGCCATCACCTCCCAGTTGTAGGTGGGGAAGCCCCAGTTCTGGCCGTCGGCAGAGAAGTCATCTGGTGGCGCACCCGCCTGGCAGTTCATATTGAACAGGCGAGCGTCGCTCCACGCCTCCACCGAGTCGCGCGAAATGCCGATTGGAATATCACCCTTGAGCACCACGCCCAGCGAGCGGCAGTAGGCCACACTCTCCTTGAGCTGGCGGTCGAGCTGATACTGCAACCAGTAGTAGATGGCCACCTTGCCATACTCCTTACCCTCGGGATTGGTGAGCTTCTCGACGAGTTTTGCCGAGTAGGTGCTCTCCTTGCCCCAAGCCTGGAAGTTGGCGGTGCCCTTCTTATCCCTCAGGTAGCAGAAGGCTGCATAGTTGTCGAGCCAATCTTTGTTGGCCTCGTAGAATTTCTGGAACGCTTTGGTTTTGAGGGTGCGTTTGCCACTGCGTGCGAACTCCTTGCGGATGAAGTCGAATTTGAGCTTCACAACAGCGTCGTAGTCGCACATCTCCAGCGAGTTGAGCCTATCGAGCTCCTCGCCCTCGGCACCAAGCTCACGGATGGAGAGGTAGAGGGGATTCAGAGCGAAGATGGAGATTGCGCTATAGGGGTACGAATCCCTCCAAGTGAAGCTCTGGGTGGTGTCGTTGATGGGGAGAATCTGAATGATCTTCTGGCCCGTAGCTGCGGCCCACTCGCCCATCTTCCTCAGGTCCACGAAGTCGCCAATACCCTGGCTCTGCTCGGTGCGAATCGAGAATACGGGGATTGCCACACCGGCACCCTTCCAGTCGAAGTTGCCACGGAAGGTTGCGTCGATGTGCTCACTCTCCATCTGGCCACACACATAGTAGCGGCGGTTGTAGCCCTCCTCCCACCATACCTGGCCGTTCTCCTTAACGATGAACTTGTACTCAAACTCGTCGCCGAGCTTGCTCAAATCCAGAGCCACGGTCCAGTAGGGATAGGACTCGAGTGTGAGGGGGAGCGCCTTGTCGGCATCCCAAGCGCCGAGCAACTCCGAGCTACCCACGATAAAGAGCCTCTGCGAGGGGCGTGCGGCAGGCGCATAGACCCTGAACGAGAGGCGGTGCTTTGCCCTCAAGGTTGCTGCCTTCTCCGCGGGAAAGAAGGTAGCAAAGGGTGAAGTTTCATATATGTTTTTCATAGTGCTGTATATATCTGTTATTTAACAAATTCGATAACATCACAACCGTAGCCCTCGACCATCTGCTCGCCCTCGGCAGTAACGCTCTTGCCGGAGAGAATACTGCGGCCGGTCATACCCTCGGGGATAACCTCGGCGTAGTCGCTCCAGGTCATTTTACGACCCTCTTTTGCGAAATTGGCGATGGTAAGAACAACCTTCTCCTGGTTGTGACGAGCAAAGACATAGAGGTTGTCGGTACGGTAGAACTGGGTGAGCTTGCCGCTCTGGAGCACGGGCTCCGAGGTGCGGTAGCGCAGAAGGGTGCGGGTGTGGTTGAAGGCTGCCTGCTCATCGGCGGTGCGGCCCTCGGCGGTGAACTTGTTGCGTTTGTCGCCCTTCCAGCCGCCCTCGAAATCCTTGCGCGCGCCACCGTGGCCCATCTTCATATCGCTCGAGCGCATCATAATCTCGGTGCCATACAGGAGCTGGGGAACACCACGGGTGGTGGCGATGATGGCCATACCGATTTTGTACTTCCTCAAATCGCCATCGATGGTGTCGGCAAAGCGCTCAATGTCGTGATTATCAAGGAATGTGAGCAGCATATTGGGGTTGGCATAGAGGAAGTCCTGCACCAGGGAGGTGTAGACGCCGTGGCCGCCCCACATCCAACCGTCGGGCTGGTGGCTCAGGCCCAGGGCAATCTTCTCCTGCAGGGGGAAGTCCATAACCGAAGGCAGACCACTCGAGTAGCCGTCGCGATTGACGCTGTCGCCCTCCCAATATGCGCAGATGGCGGGAACGGCGTTCCAGCACTCGCCCACAATATTGAGGTTGGGGTACTCCTCCAGAATCGAGCGAGTCCAACGAGCCATTGCCCACTTGTCGTTGTAGGGGAAGGTATCCACCCTCAGACCATCCAGGTCGGCCCACTCGACCCACCAGCAGTAGAGCTGACGGAAGTAGTTGAACACCAGAGGATTCTCCAGATTCATATCGGGCATCGAGTAGTCGAACCAGCCCTCCTCCATCATCTTCTGGTCCCTGGTGGAGCGATTTACGGGGTCGGACTGCATCATCCAACCGTGGTTGGTAATCAGGGGCTTGTCGCCATTGTGTACCCAGTCGCTCGAGGGGAAGTCGCCGGCCCACCAGTGAGCCGTGCCGCAGTGGTTGGTAACTACATCGAAGATGAACTTGATACCCTTCTCGTGGGCCTTATCAACCAGCTCCTTGTAGAGCTCGTTGGAGCCATAGCGGGGGTCGATGTGGTAGTAGTCCGAGCAGGAGTAGCCGTGGTAGGATGCAAAGCCCTCATTGTCGAGAGTGAGGGGGGTGCACCAGATGGCCGTTGCGCCCAGGTCAGCGATGTAGTCGAGGTGGTCGATAATACCCTGAATGTCACCACCGTGGCGGCCGAAGGGCTCCTTGCGGTTGCAACCCTCCTCGCACTCCTCCACCGAGTCGTTCGAGGGGTCGCCATTGGCAAACCTATCGGGCATAATCAGGTAGACAACATCCTTCGAGCTGAAGCTCTCCCTTGTGGCAGAGCCCTCGCGGCGGGTGTCGATGTGGTACATAAAGCTCTCGCTCACACCGCCCTTAGTAAGGGTAACCTTCCAGTCGCCCGCAGCCACCACATCCACATCGAGGAAGAGGTAGTTGGGGTTGTCGGTGGTGATGGTGCGCCTAAGCACAAGGCCCTGGCCATCAACCTCCACCTGTGAGCCCGCGATATTCTCGCCGTGGAGCATCATCTGGAGGGGGGTCTTCATATCGGTAAACCACGAGAGAGGCTCCACGTGGTCTACCTTCTGTGCGCTCAGCGAGAGCGCACAGAGAGTAGCCATTATTGCTAATGAGATCTTTTTCATTCTGTTGAGATTCTCTTCAGATTCCACTCAGATTAGTTCTCCTTCACGAGCACAACATAGTTGTGGGGCAGGAGCGAAACATTGTAGTAGCCGTTGGAGATGGTAACCTTCTCATCGGTGATGAGGTTGGTGTAGGTGCCGCTGGGAACTGCAATGGTGAACTCGGTGGGGGTGCCAGCCTTGGCCATAACGCCTGCGGTGCGGTTGCCCAGAACGGTCAGGAAGATGTCGCTGCCGTTGTCCTTAATCTCCTTTTTGCCGTCCGACGAGCGGAATACGAAGGCCATCTTCTTGATCATCTCGCCTGCGGGCACGCCGTAGAAGGCACGAGGACCACCCTTGATGGTGAGTTTCCAGAGGTTACCCTCAACCTTGGTCAGTTTGCAATCGTCGGCATTGGTTGCCCAGTCGTGCTTCACATACCTCCAGTCGGCGCTGGTTGCGCTCTTGTCGGTCAGCACACCGGTGTGGGCATACATATCGCCTGTGTAGCCAGCCAGGGGGGTGCCGGTAGCATCCACATAGACAAACACATCCTCGGTGGTGTCGTTATATACGGTGCCGGGCTCGGTGTAGATATTCAGGCTCGAGAGAGGAATCAGCACATCAGCGCCATTGTCCTTGATCTCGGTAGTACCATCGGCATTGCGGAACACAAAGGCCATCTTCTTGATGCTCTCCGACGAGGGAACGCCATAGAAGGCACGGGGGCCACCGGTGATGGTGAGGCTCCACAGGTCGTTACCACGGTTGGTCATCTTGCAGTCGGCTGCATTCTCGGTCCAATCGTGCTTAACATACTTCCAGTCGGCATCGTCCACACTCTTGCTGGTGATCACACCGGTGTGGGCCCAGAGGTCGCCCTTGTAACCTGCCATAGCGGTACCGGCGAGGTTGAGATAGATGGTCACATTCTCGGTGGTCTTGGCGCTCACAATCGAGGGCTCGGTGTAGACGAGCGAGCCACCCGTGGTGCTACCGGTACCGGGAGTCGAGGGGCTGTCGCCCTCGCAGAGGAAGTTGGCAACCACAACAACAGCGCTGTTACCAACCGAGTAAACCAGGTGTTTGCCACCCATATCGGCGTCGTTCACATTGTAGGCAGTGAGCCTATTGGAGGCACCGTCGCCATACATCTCGGGGTGATCGGTACGGAACGAGATAATCTTGCTTGCAGCATCGTAGAGTGCCTTGCGATCGGGGTCCGAGAGGTCCTCCCAGCGGAAGGGCTTGGGATCCGTACGGCCTGCCTCGGTGAGCTCCCTGTCGTCGCCGAGCTCACCACCCTGCCACATCATCTTGGGATAGGGGGTCAGGAAGTGGAATGCCATAGCGGCCTGCAGACGGTTGGTCAGATTAGCCCAATCCTTCACACCTGCACCACCGTAGGCGATAGCCTTGTAGGCAACCCTCTCCTCGTCGTGGCTCTCCATATAGCTCACACGGTCGTTGGCGTATGCAGCGCCGAAGTAGCTCTTGCCATTACCGGTCCAGCCCATAACGGTCTCCTGGTAGCCGTAGATGGAGTTGCGCCAGGGAAGTGCGCCATAGTTGGCCATCTCGTTCTCCTCCTGGTCACACACGAAGTACTCGAGAATCATATAGCTACCCTCGCTTGCCTGTTGCATAGCGTCGTAGTAGTATTTCAGGTGGCCCACACGGTTGCTGTCGTAGCTGCGGCAGCGACCATCGTCATCGCCCGAGTTGGTCTGGGTGATACCCTTTGCAAGGTCGAAGCGGAAACCATCCACCTTGTACTCGGTGAGCCAATACTGGAGCATATCGCGGAAGTAGGAGCGAGTCTTGTGGAAGTCGTGGTTGAGGTCATTGTAGACATTGAAGGGGTGTTTAGCCTTCACATTGAAGAAGGGGTTCTTGGCGTTGGGGTAGCTGCCGTCGTCGCTCCACATCCTCATCCAGGGGAACTGACCGGTTGCGTGGTTCAGAACAACATCCAGGATAACTGCGATGCCCCTCTTGTGGCACTCGTCGATGAACTCTTTGTAATCCTCCTCGGTACCGTAGGCCTTATCGGGAGCGAAGTAGAAGCAGGGGTTGTAGCCCCACGAGTTGTTGCCGTCGAACTCCTGGATGGGCATAAGCTCAATGGCGTTGATACCCAGCGCCTCAAGGTAGTCGAGTTTGGCAGTTGCGGCCTTCACCGAACCCTCGGGGGTGAAGTCGCGCAGCAGAAGCTCATAAATGGCAAGGGAGTTCTTGTCGGGGCGGTCGAAGTTGGTAACCTCCCAGTTGAACTCCTTGGTCGAGGTGGTGAAGACGGAAACCATCTCGGTAGTCTCGGTGGGATAGGGCTTGAGGTTGGGATAGACACTCGCAGCAATCCACTTGTCGTTCCAGGGATCGAGCACCTTCTCACAGTAGGGGTCGGCTACCTTGATTTTGCCGTCCACCAGGAACTGGTAGGCATACTCGGTCTCTGCCTTCAGACCGCTCACGGTGGTCCAGAAGTAGTCGCCATCCTTGAACATCACATAGTCGTTCGAGGGGGCAAACCTGTTGAAGTCGCCCAGCAGAACAATCTGCTCCTTGCCGGGGGCGTAGAGCACAACGGTTGCCTCGGTGCCGCTCACCGTCACACCATCTTTGGCGTCGGCGGGGCGGGGACGCTGCTCGGTATCCTTCAGGGCGGCAGCAGTCACCGAATCGCTTGCCACGCTGCCATCCTCGGCAGTTGCAATAGCCTCGAAAATCATATCGCCACCAGCCTCAACGGTGTGGGTGTAGGTCACCTTGTTACCCTCGGCGCTCTTGACCTCCTGGCCATTGAGCGTAAGGGAGATGCTCTTGGCATTCTGCGAAACGGCCACCACATCCACCTCTGCACCAATGGGATAGATGGTGCCGTGTGCGGGCGACAATACCTTCACAACCAGCTCGTCGGCGGGCACAAGGTCGATGTAGATATCCTGACCATTGTTCTTGACCTCCTTGGTGCCGGTTGCGTTGCGGAACACGAAGGCAATCTTCACGATGCTCTCACCCTCGGGCACACCATAGAAGGCCCTGGGGCCACCCGCAATGGTCATTGCGTAGATGGAGCCACCAACATAGGTCAGCTGGCAGTCGGCCACATTCTCGGTCCAGGAGTGCTTCACATACTTCCAGTCGGCACCGCTGGTGCTCTTGTCGGTAATAACACCGGTGTGGGCCCAGAGATCCTCACCGCCGGTAACGGAGCTGCCCTCAACATTCACGATAACCACCACGTGATCGGTCGTCTCGGGCGACACGAATGCGGGCTGAGTCGAGATCAGAGGCCATACGGCATTGGGATCGATCTCAGAGGTGTCGGGGATGACAACCTCGGGACCGGGGTTGGGCTCGGGCTCGGGTACATCCTGGCAGCCCACCATAAGGGTGGCGATGGCCATCATCGCAACCCACATAAACTTAATCGCGCTAAAAAAATTGCGTTTCATAGTACGGTCAATTTATTTGTGTATATTGTTGATTTCTATTTGTTTGCCTTTTTGGTACGAATACCGAATACGGCCAGAGCACCCAGCAGCAGCGAGATACCCGCAATCACGAGCATCACACCCTGACCACTCTGAACCATCTTGTCACCCACGGCTACCATCTCGCCACCGAAGGTCTTCAGCAGGAAGCCACCAACGAGTGCTGCCACAATCTGGGGCAGGCAGATGGTGCAGTTAAACAGACCCAGGTAGGTACCCATCGACTTGCCCGACAGAGAGTTGGTGAGCATTGCAAAAGGCATTGCCAACATTGCAGCCCAAGCACAACCGATGAGCAGGAAGGAGATGAAGAGCATATACTGGTTGGTGATGAAGTAGGTCGAGATGAAACCTGCAGCACCCAGCACAAGGCTGAACGAATAGCCGATCTTCTCGCTACGGAACAAGGGAAGAACGAGTGCCCAGAGAATCGAGCCTACGGCCTGCACGGCAAACAGAACACCGGTCCAGTCACCAGCCGCCTGGAATGCCGACGACTTGGCGTCCACGGTACCCCACACGGTCTCGGCAATAGCACCCGTGGTGTTGTTCCACATATACAGGAAGGCAAACCAGCAGAAGAACTGCACAAGGCCAATCTGCCAGAAGGCTGCGGGGGCCTTCACCAACAGTTTGAGCATATTGGTCTTCTCCTTCTTCTCCTCCTTCTTTGCGGGCTCAATGCCGTGGAATGCGGCATACTCCTCGGGGTTCATCTCCTTAACCTTCACGCCGGTGAAGAGAACGCAGAGGATGAGGATTGCGGCGCCAATGTAGAACGACCAGGTTACCGAAGGGGGAATCATACCCTCGGGTGCGGTGTTTTTGATACCGATCCAGGTGAAGAAGTAGGGGAAGAGGTAACCCACCAGCGAGCCGGCATTGCAGAGCAGGCTCTGGATGGAGTATGCCTTGGTCTTCTGCTCCTCGTTAACCATATCGCCCACCATCATCTTGAAGGGCTGCATAGCCATATTGATCGAGGTGTCCAAGAGCATCAGCATCACAGCACCAAAGCCGAGGGCTGCCTTCACCGTGAGGTTGAAGCTACCCGAGTTGGGCAGCAGAGCCATAACGATAACGGCCACAATCGAACCAACATAGAGGTAGGGTTTGCGACGACCCAGACGGCACCAGGTCTTGTCGCTCATTGCACCCACGATGGGCTGCACGATCATACCCATAAGAGGGGGCAGTACCCAGAAGAAGCTCAGTGTGTGGGGGTCGGCACCGAGAGTTGCGAAGATGCGGCTGATGTTGGCACTCTGGAGTGCGTAGGCAATCTGAACGCCGAAGAAGCCGAAGCTCAGATTCCACATCTGCCAAAACGAAAGATTTCTTTTGTTACTCATAGTGTTTTGTTAGTTTTATAATTTGTTGTTTTTGTTCCTTTTTGAGGTGCTTTTCGGCCTGTTCCGAAGGGCCCTTTTGCCCTCGTGCGCGCCCGTAGTCACACCTATTTTAAATATAAAACTTTGCAAGTTAGTTTTTTCTGCCGAAATAAGCACATCTTTTTTGACGAATGGCGAAATTTTGCGGACGAAAAGAGAAAAAAATCCCACGAACTCTCTTTGTTTTCCCACAAAAAAGGCGTACCTTTGGATTCCTAAAACCAACCAAGACCATAAAAATGGACGCTCGATTAATCAGATGCAGTTGGGTGATTCACCTGTTTGCAGTGGCCCACATTATCTCCTCGTGGGCTATGGCTCACCTTGGGCTAAATGACGAAATCCTGCTCTCGCTACTCACCATCTCAATGATAGTGGTGGTCACACAACTCTACCGACTCCCCCTGGAGGTGTCGGCAGCCCTGGCTGCGCTCTGCTGCTTTGCCGGCTTCTACCTCGGAACGCTCGGCGACAACTGGCTCACGGGCTCGGGTGTGAAGTGGCTCACCGAGTACTCCAACGAGATCACCACATTCTTTGTGACCGAGATTATGGGCTGGGCCACAACCCTCATCGCCGCAAGGCGCAAATAGCCACCCTTCGACCATCCCCCGACAAGTATGAAAGAGGTGCTGAGAATCGCAGCGGTCATCATCGCTATTTTACTCCTGAGAATCGGACTTGTGAACATCTATGAGCTCTTCGGGGCACAGGGCGGCGTAGACCTTTTCGACGCCCTCGGACTGATTCTTATGGACCCCCTAAACCTGCCTATAACTCTCTGCTCCACAGTTCTTTGTAGCTATGGTGTATATCGCCTTCAGAGCAACATAAAACACCCCGCCGCAAGGACCCTCTTGTGGGCTTTGGTGTTGCTTGTGGGCACAGCCATTTCGACCCTTCTGGTGACCACCAAGACGGAGTGTCAGGCGGGGAGCGTGGTGTGGTATTCGATGCTCTTCTCGTCGCTGATCTTCACCGCCATTCTGCTCATCATAATCCACCTGTGGATATGGTTCCGCAGCTCCCGTCGCTATGTGTCCAATGTGCTGGCCAAGAGCGAGAGAACACAGTATCAGTATAGCCAGCTCAAGCGACAGCTCAACCCCCACTTCCTCTTCAACAGCCTCTCCATTCTCGACTACCTCGTGCAGGAGCAGCAGACCGAGCGAGCCAGCGACTACATCCGCAAGTTGGCCAACATCTACCGCTACCTGCTCAAGCAGGAGGAGTATGACACCATTGAGCTCTCCAAGGAGGTCGACTTCCTCAGGCTCTACATTGACATTATGAGGGAGCGTTTCCTGGATAGTTTCGAGGTGACGATTGACCTTCCCGACCAGGTGCTCAACCGCAAAGTTGTCCCCTGCTCGCTGCAGGTATTGGTCGAAAATGCCTTCAAACACAACATCGTTTCCACAAATCAGAAACTCCGCATCTTTGTCCACTACGAGAACAACAAAGTTGTGGTAACCAACAATATAAACCCCAAGCAAACACCTTCAGAATCTAATGGTTTTGGACTGAAGAACCTTCGTACGCAGTATGCCGAACTCTCGGGCGAGAGGGTCGAGGTCATCGAAACCAAAGAACTCTTCACCGTTAAATTCCCGCTGTTATGAGAATCCTCATTATCGAAGACGAAATACCCTCCAGGCTCAACCTCCAACGAGCCCTCTCGGGCATAGCACCCGACCTGCAGGTTGTGGGCACGATGGGCTCCGTGGCCGAGGCTGTCGAGTGGTTCAACACCCACCCCGAGGGCGTGGACCTCATATTTATGGATGTGCAGCTGAGCGACGGCCTGTGCTTCGACATCTTCAAGAGCACCACCGTCAAGGGGCGCATAATCATCACCACCGCCTATGACAACTACGCACTGGATGCGTTCAAGATTCACTCGGTGGACTACCTTCTGAAACCCATTGATGGCGAGGCACTTCGTGGCGCCATAAACCACTACCGCACCCTCGCCTCTCCCACCCCCACAACACCCTCGCTGGACTACAACCAACTCTCGGCACTCTTTGCGCCTCAGGGGGGCTACAAGGACCGCTTCCTGGTCAAGGTGGGCGACAAAATCATCCTCATAAAGGTGGAAAACATCGCCTTCTTCTACTCGGAGAACAAGACCACCTTCCTGGTGACCGACGAGAATCGCGAGTACATAGTTGACGAGTCGCTCGACGCTGTTGAGTGCAAACTCAACCCCCGCCATTTCTTCCGCATCGGTCGTTCCTCCATCGTGTCGCTCGAGCAGATACAGGTGATAACCAAGCACTTCGGCTCACGCCTGAAGGTGCAACTGCGCAACGCCCGTCGCGACGACCTCTTCGTTTCTCGCGCCCGCACGAGCGAGTTCCTCGAGTGGCTCAACGGCAATTAGTCTGCCCGCCACCATACACACAAAAAAGACCTCGCAGGGAGCCACCTGCGAGGTCTTTTTCTATGTTTTGGCGTGTGGCGTGGTCGCCGTTAGCACTTAGCCTTTACAATCTCCGAGATCTCGTTCATAATGCCACGGGCAAGGCGTTCGGCCGAGTCCTCATCGCGACTCTCGGAGTAGATGCGAATGATGGGCTCGGTGTTGCTCTTGCGCAGGTGTACCCACTCGGTGGGGAAGTCGATCTTCACACTGTCGATGTCGGTCACATTGTAGTCCGTATAGCGATTGAGCATCACAGCCAACACCCTGTCGACATCAATATCGGGGGTGAGTTGAATCTTGTTCTTGGATATATGGAACTGGGGGTAGGTAGCCTTCAACTCGCTCATCGTACACCCCTTCTCGGCAAGCAGCGAGAGGAACAGTGCCACACCCACAAGTGCGTCACGGCCGTAGTGGAGCTCGGGGAAGATGACGCCGCCATTGCCCTCTCCACCAATCACTGCGCCCACCTCTTTCATCTTGGTCACAACATTGACCTCACCCACAGCCGAGGCCGCATAACTGCCGCCGTATCGCTCGGTAACCTCACGCAGCGCTCTGGTGGAGGAGAGGTTCGACACGGTGTTGCCACCGCCACGACGCGAG
>JAGBYS010000226.1 GCA_017628675.1 Tidjanibacter sp. | reverse complement strand
GCGTAAAGTAGCTCGTGTGAAACTCACCAACCAGAAAGAGGTGAATGCCTACATCCCTGGCGAGGGTCACAACTTGCAGGAACACTCTATCGTTTTGGTGCGCGGTGGTCGTGTAAAAGACCTCCCCGGTGTACGCTACCACTTGGTGCGTGGTGCATTGGACAGCGCAGGTGTAGACGGTCGCCGTCAGCGTCGTTCGAAATACGGTGCTAAACGACCCAAAGCAGCCAAAAAGTAATCTCTCAACAAAAGTAAGAACACATTAAAAAGATTTAAGAAAAATGAGAAAAGCAAAGCCTAAAAAGCACATTCTACTTCCAGACCCCAAGTTTGGTGATGTTATGGTCACCCGCTTTGTGAACAATTTGATGCTGGACGGTAAGAAGAGTATTGCATACACCATTTTCTACGATGCGTTGGATATGGTGGGCGAGAAGATGAAGGATGCAGACAAGGCTCCTCTGGAGGTTTGGAAACAAGCATTGGAGAATATTACCCCCCAGGTTGAGGTTAAATCTCGCCGTATCGGTGGTGCAACTTTCCAGGTACCTATGGAGGTTCGTCCTGAGCGCAAGATTTCGATTTCGATGAAAAACATGGTCCTTTATTCTCGTAAGCGCGCAGGTAAATCTATGGCAGAGAAACTCTGCGGTGAGATCATGGCTGCCTACAACAACGAGGGTGCTGCCTTCAAACGCAAAGAGGAGATGCACCGCATGGCAGAGGCAAATAAAGCATTCGCACACTTCAGATTCTAGTAGATTCGATGGGAAGAGATTTAACATATACGCGTAATATCGGTATCATGGCGCACATCGATGCCGGTAAGACTACTACTTCCGAGCGAATCCTGTTCTACACCGGTAAGACCCACAAGATTGGTGAGACTCACGATGGTTCGGCTACTATGGACTGGATGGTTCAGGAGCAGGAGCGTGGTATCACCATCACTTCGGCTGCTACTACCGCTTTCTGGAACTACCAGGGCAAGCAGTACCAGATCAACCTGATCGACACCCCCGGACACGTGGACTTCACCGTTGAGGTAGAGCGTTCGTTGCGCGTTCTGGATGGCGCCGTTGCAACCTTCTGTGCTGTTGGTGGCGTTGAGCCCCAGAGCGAGACCGTATGGCGTCAGGCAGATAAGTACAATGTTCCCCGTATTGGTTATGTGAACAAGATGGACCGTACCGGTGCAGACTTCTCGAATGTTTGCGCACAGGTGAAGGAGCGTCTTGGCGCTAACGCAGTACCCATCGTATTGCCCATCGGTAGCGAGCAGTCGTTCCGTGGTCTGATAGACCTTATTTATAATAGGGCTATCATCTACGACGATGCAAAGAAAGATCAGCTGGTAAACTACACCTACGAGCCCGTCCCCGAGGAGATGAAGGCCGAGGTAGAGGAGGCAAGGGCACTTCTTATTGAGGAGGTAGCCACTGTCGATATGGCCCTGATGGAGAAATTCTTCGAGGATCCCGATTCGATCACTCCCGAGGAGCTCATCGCAGCTATCCGCAAGGCAACCATCGGTATGCAGATTATCCCTATGTTGTGTGGTTCGTCGTTCAAGAACAAAGGCGTTCAGCTGCTGCTGGACTCGATTATGATGTTCTTGCCTTCGCCCCTCGACATCGAGGCTATCATTGGTACCGATCCCCGCAATGAGAGCACCGTTAAGCGTTACCCCACCGATGAGGATCCCTTCTGCGCACTCGCGTTCAAGATTGCTACCGACCCCTATGTAGGTCGTCTGGCTTTCATCCGCATCTACTCGGGTAAGCTCGATGCAGGTACCTATGTGTACAACACCCGCTCGGGCAAGAAAGAGCGTATCAGCCGTATCTACCAGATGCACGCCAACAAGCAGAATCCTATGGATACTATTGGCGCTGGCGACATCTGCGCAGTGGTTGGTTTCAAGGATGTTCGCACCGGTGATACCCTCTGCGTTGAGGATAAGCAGATCACTCTCGAGTCGATGACCTTCCCCGAGCCCGTTATCGGTATCGCAGTTGAGCCTAAGACTCAGAAAGACTTGGATAAACTTGGCATCGCACTCGGCAAACTTGCTGAGGAGGATCCCACCTTTACCGTGAAGACCGACCAGGATAGCGGCCAGACCATCATCAATGGTATGGGTGAGCTCCACCTGGATATCATTATCGACCGTCTGCGCAGGGAGTTCGGCGTTGAGATCAATGTCGGCGCACCCCAGGTATCCTACAAGGAGGCTCTTGGTGCTACCTTCCAGATGCGCGAGGTATTCAAGAAACAGTCCGGTGGTCGCGGTAAGTTTGCAGACATCATCTTCGAGATCGGTCCTGCAGACGAGGGCGTACAGGGTCTTCAGTTCATCGACGAGGTTAAGGGCGGTAATGTACCCAAGGAGTTCATTCCTGCCGTTCAGAAAGGTTTCGAGTCGGCAATGGCCAACGGTCCTCTTGCAGGCTTCGGTATCGATTCGATGAAGGTTACCCTGAAGGACGGTTCGTTCCACCCCGTGGATTCGGATGCACTTTCGTTCGAGATTTGCGCACGCAACGGTTTCCGTGAGGCTACTCCCAAGTGTTCGCCCGTACTGAAAGAGCCCATTATGAAGGTGGAGGTTGTTACTCCCGAGGAGTATATGGGTGACATCATCGGCGACCTTAACAAGCGTCGTGGTCAGATTGAGGGCACCGAGAGCAAAGGTGTTGCAACCGCAATCAAGGCTAAAGTGCCCCTGTCGGGTATGTTTGGCTATGTTACCGTGCTGCGTACCCTTTCGTCGGGTCGTGCAACCTCGACTATGGAGTTCTCGCATTACGACGAGGTACCTCAGAATGTAGCAAAAGAGGTTATCGAGAAATGCGGCGGTAAAAAACAAGAATTGGAATAAAAGAAGAATAAATAACCATGAGTCAGAAAATTAGAATCAAACTCGAATCTTACGATCACAACTTGGTTGACAAATCGGCTGAGAAAATCGTAAAAACTGTGAAAAGCACAGGCGCAGTAGTAAGCGGTCCTATTCCACTTCCTACCCAGAAAAAGATTTTCACTGTGAACCGTTCGACTTTCGTTAACAAGAAAGCACGCGAGCAGTTCCAGCTCTGCACCTTCAAGAGGATTCTTGATATCTACAGCTCGACCCCCAAAACTATCGACGCTCTGATGAAACTTGAGCTTCCTTCGGGTGTTGAGGTTAATATCAAAGTCTGATCTTAACCCGCAGAGAGAAAGAGCCCCTCGCCCACACGGGCGCTCGAAAAACAAAGATGGCGCAATACCTATAATATATACCGTGCGCGCGAGGAGCCCTTTTGAGAAGAAACACACAAACACAACTTTTTTTATAAACAACAAGTAATTAAAGACACGAAAAATGTCAGGACTAATTGGAAAAAAAATCGGAATGACTTCCGTTTTCAGTGCCGAGGGTAAAAATATACCATGCACTGTTATTGAGGCTGGTCCCTGTGTAGTTACGCAAATCAAGAACGAGGAGAAGGATGG
>JAGBYS010000225.1 GCA_017628675.1 Tidjanibacter sp. | reverse complement strand
TAGGCCAGAATACCTCCGTCGACATAGAGGATGTGGCCGTTGATGAAGTTCGACGCCTCCGATGCGAGGAAGATTGCGGGGCCCATCAAATCCTCGGGCGTACCCCAGCGAGCCGCAGGGGTCTTCGAGATGATGAACTTATCGAAGGGGTGACGCTCGCCGTCGGGCTGAATCTCCCTCAGGGGTGCCGTCTGGGGCGTAGCGATGTAGCCGGGACCGATGGCGTTGCACTGGATGTTGTACTCGCCATACTCGCTTGCGATGTTCTTGGTGAGCATCTTCAGGCCGCCCTTGGCTGCAGCGTAGGCCGACACTGTTTCGCGGCCGAGCTCCGACATCATCGAGCAGATGTTGATAATCTTACCCCCGCCCTTGGCAATCATCTGAGGAATGACCGCCTTGGACATAATGAAGGCTGCCGTGAGGTCAATATCGATCACCTGGCGGAACTCCTCGGTGGTCATCTCGTGCATCGGGATGCGCTTGATGATTCCCGCATTATTCACCAGAATATCCACAACTCCCAACTCCTTCTCAATGTCGGCCACCATAGCCTTCACACCCTCCTCGTCGGTAACATCGCAGATGTAGCCACGAGCCTCAATGCCCTTGGCTTTATAGTCGGCCAGAGCCTCGTCCAGGTGGTGCTGTGAGCGGCAGTTGAAGGCAATCTTGCCACCCGCCGAAGCCAGAGCCTCGGCAATGGCAAAGCCAATGCCGTAGGCCGCACCCGTCACGAGTGCAACCTTTCCTTCGAGCGAAAATTTTGTTTTCATACCCTCCGATTTCTATTTAAGGTCAGTAATAAGGGAAAAATCCTGATCGCCATAGTCGAGATTCTCGCCACCCATACCCCAGATGAAGGTGTAGTTGTGGGTTGCGGCAGCCGAGTGAATACTCCACTCAGGCGACAAGACAGCCTGATCGCCCTTCATCCAGATGTGGCGAGTCTCCTCCACCTCACCCATAAAGTGACACACGGCGTGGTCCTCGGGGATGTCGAAGTAGAAGTATGCCTCCATACGGCGCGAGTGGGTGTGGGCAGGCATAGTGTTCCACACACTACCGGGAGCAAGCTCGGTCATACCCATCTGCAGCTGGCAGGTGGGCAATACCTGATTAACAAGCATCTTGTTGATATTACGGTCATTGGAGCCCTCAAGCGAACCCATATGGGCAACAATGGCGTTCTCCTTGGTCACCTTCTTATCGGGATAGTTGCGATGGGCTGTGAGCGAGTTGAAGTAGAACTTCGCGGGCTCCTCGGGATTCACACTCTCGAAATAGACATCCCTATCGCCCGAGCCGAGGTAGAGCGCCTCCTTGAAGTCGAGCTCATAGACATCCTCACCTACCCTCACACGGCCACGGCCCTTGCCAACATTGTAGATACCCAGCTCCCTGCGAGTGAGAAAATGGGGGGCTTTGAGGGGGTCGATAGCCTCCAGCAGAAGGCTCTCCTGAACGGGCATAGCGCCACCCACCACCATTCGGTCATACATCGAGTAGACCATATTAACCTCGTCGGCCACAAAGACCTTCTCAATCAGAAAGTCGCGACGCAAACGCTTGGTATCGTAATGTTTTGCGTCCTCGGGATGGGCCGCATAACGAATTTCATAGTTGGTTTTCATATCTATTTTTGTTTTTCGTTGATTACTACTTATTTCCTTACAGCCTCGACAATAGCAAGAGCCTCACGGCACTTATCGGTCACTGCAGCCCAATTGCCAGCCTTAAGCTCCGCCTTGGGGAAGAGTTTGGAGCCCATACCCACACAGAACACACCCGCAGCAAACCAAGCCTTAAGGTTCTCCTCGGTGGGCTCAACAGCGCCCGTAGCCATAATGTTGCTCCAGGGCAGAGGAGCCTTGATGTTCTTCACGAAGTCGGGGCCGCCCACACATCCTGCGGGGAAAATCTTGGTCACATCGCAGCCCATCTCCTGTGCGTGGCTAATCTCCGTAACAGTGCCACAGCCGGGCACATAGGGCACCAGGTGGCGGTTGCAGAGCTTTGCCACCTCGTCGTTCATACAGGGACCTACGATGAAGTTTGCACCATACTGGATATAGAGCGCGGCGGTAGGCGCATCCACAATGGAGCCTACGCCCAGCACCATCTCGGGGCACTCCTTGAGCGAATACTTCATAAGCTCCGAGAAAATATCAGCCGCGAAGTCGCCCCTATTGGTAAACTCAAAGACCCTCACGCCACCATCGTAACAAGCCTTAAGAACATTTTTTGCTACATCGAGGTCGGCGTCGTAGAATACGGGGACCATCGCACTCTTCTGCATTGCGGCCATAACGGCCATTTTATTGAATTTTGCCATAGTTTACAATTTGAAAATTGAAAAATGAAAATTTACCGACGAGCCTATCGCTGTACACGACCACTGCCATCACCACCGGCCAAAGCCTCCACCTCTTCGGCGCTCACAAGGTTGAAGTCGCCCTTGATGGTGTGCTTTAGGGCCGAAGCCGCAACCGCAAACTCCAGAGCCTCACCCTGAGTAGCCTTGGTCAGCAGACCGTGGATGACACCGCCACTGAAGGAGTCGCCACCGCCAACCCTATCAACAATGGGCAGAATGTCGTAGCGTTTGCTCACATAGAACTCCTCGCCATTGTAGATCATAGCCTTCCAGCCATTGTGGCTTGCCGAGAACGACTCACGCAGGGTGGAGATGACATATTTGAATCCGAACTCATTTTTCATCTGCTCGAAGATGGCCTTGTAGCCCTCGGCGTCGGTCTTGCCACCCTCCACATCGGCGTCGGGTTTGAAGCCCAAGCAGAGCTCCGCATCCTCCTCATTGCCGATGCAGACATCCACATACTGCATCAAGGGGCGCATAATAGATTGAGCCTTCTCCTTGGTCCAGAGCTTTTTGCGGAAGTTGAGATCAACCGACACTGTAGCTCCGTGGCGCTTAGCCGCCTCACAAGCAAGTTTAGTCAGCTCGGCAGCCTTGTCGGAGATTGCGGGGGTAATGCCCGACCAATGGAACCAATCGGCACCCTCCATAATGGCGTCGAAGTCGAAGTCCTCCACCGAAGCCTCGGCAATCGAGGAGCCCGCACGGTCATAGATAACCTTGCTGGGACGCATAGCCGAGCCACTCTCCAGATAGTAGATACCAAGACGGTCGCCACCACGAGCGATGAAGTCGGTCTTCACTCCATAGCGACGCAAGGCATTGAGTGCCGACTGACCAATCTCGTGTTTGGGGAGTTTGGTCACAAAGTAGGCCTCGTGGCCATAGTTGGCACAGCTAACGGCCACATTGGCCTCGCCACCACCATAAACGACATCGAACTGGTCTGCTTGAACGAAACGATTGTTCTCTCCTGCGGGCGAGAGGCGCAACATAATCTCGCCAAAAGTTACGATTTTCATAAGCTTGTTAGTATTTTTAGTGTATCTCTTATCAAACTGAATTCACTTGGGCACACTCCACCCAATATGCAAATATAATAAATATATTTGAGAACAGAAAATCGGGCAACAAAAATCACCGATTAGCCCCCAATCAAACCCAACAACCATAATTCACCACAGATCCTCCAAACCCCCAAATTTCCATTTTCGATTTTCAATTTTCAATTCTCTTTCCGATATT
>JAGBYS010000224.1 GCA_017628675.1 Tidjanibacter sp. | reverse complement strand
GCTCTTGACGACCTTCTTGCGATAGGCCTTCAGACCACAGTTGAAGTCGTGGAGTTTGATGCCCGAGGCCGCACGGCAGGTTGCATTGAAGAGTTTGCTGGGCAGGGTTTTAGCCTTGGGGTCGTGGCGGCGGCGCTTCCAGCCCGACACCATATCGTAGCCCTCCTCGGTAATCATCCTATAGAGCGCAGGTATCTCGTCGGGCGAGTCCTGAAGGTCGGCATCCATAGTGATGACCACATCGCCCTCGGCCCTCTCGAAACCACAGTAGAGGGCGGCACTCTTGCCATAGTTGGTGCGGAAACGCACAGCCCTCACCCTCTCGTCCCTCTGGGAGAGATTCTCTATGATGCTCCACGACGAGTCGGTGCTGCCGTCATCAATGAAGATAACCTCGTAGGAGAGCGAATTCTCGCCCATCACACGCTCAATCCACCGATAGAGCTCCGTGAGCGACTCCTCCTCGTTGAGGAGTGGTATGACAATACTTATATCCATAACTCCGTTGTTTACTGTGCCGATTGGTTATCGCCACCGGCGAAAATGTCGGCCCTGCGGCGTGTGAAAATCGACACGCACAAGCCCAAGAATGTGCCATAGAGCAGGTTGGAGAACATAGCCGAGAAGGTGAGCATCAAGGGGTTGGTCACCGACTTGCGCATCATCTGGTAGGTGCTATCGAACTGCTCGGCGGGGAGCTTATCCTGCATCTGGGCCATCACCTCATCCACCGCACCGAGGAGCTCGTCGCCAATGAAGAACTTGGCCATAATGGCCGAGTAGAGTCCCTGAATGAAGCCCGCAAAGAGCATCATTGCCACAACAAAGCCCACTCCACGGCCGAACGAGAAGCCCACCTCCAGAGTGTGGCTGGCCGAGAACTTGCGCGTCAGACCAAAGGCCAACATAATCACAATGAAGCTCGAGAGGAAGTTCACAATCTTCAGAAGTGTTGTGCTATCCTCCCCAATGGTTTGACTAAGAATCGCAAAACCGACACTCACAAGACCAATGATAGTTCCGCCCTTAAGGGCCTCCAACCAAAAATTTTTGTTCATATATATAAATTGGTATTTTTTCCTAATTACTCTTTACTCTCTACTAATTACTACTTACTACTTAACAACTCCGCCGCCCTCGCGCAAAATCTCGGGCTCGTCGCCCAAGAGGTCCACCAGCGTTGTGGGCCCCAGGCCGCCATAGCCGCCATCGATAACCATATCGACATCCCTATCGTAGCGCTCGGCCATCAGCTCGGGGTCGGTGGCATACTCCACCACATCGTCGTCATCCTTCACAGAGGCTGTTGCAAGCGGGAAGCCCAACCTCTCAACGATAGCGAGCGGAATATTATTGTCGGGAATCCTCACGCCCACACTCTTTCTGCCGCCAAGCGCCTTGTCGGGCACCTTGCTCGAGGCCTCGAGGATGAAGGTAAACTGGCCAGGGGTGTTGCGCTTGAGGATCTTGAAGAGGTTGTTGTCTATGCGTGCAAACTTATCGACCATTGAGATATCCGAGCAGACAATCGACAAGAGTTTCTCCTGCTTGCCGCTCAGTGTGCGCAGCCTTTCGATGGCCTTTGCGCTACGGAGCGAGCAGCCAAAAGCATAGACACCGTCGGTGGGATAGATTACAAGTACATCACTCTCGAGCACCTTAACCACTTTTTCGATTTCGCGCTCCGAAGGGTTCTGCGGATAGATTTTGACAAGTTTTGCCATAGGTTTAGGAAGTGATTTTTATTAATTTCAAATTGTCAATTTTCAATTGTCAATTTTCAATTACCATTTTTATATATGCCGCCCTTGGGGTCGGCATATATAAAAAAAAGGGTAAGCTACTTATATCGCACCGCTACAACCACCTACCCTTGCTCTCTTCCAAGCCTGGGGGATTCAGCAGGAGCTGGTCGTATAAGACTTACCCGAGGTGCAAATGTACGATATTTTTTATTATTTTTGCAAAAAATTTGGAATTTTATGGCAAAGAAATCTTTTTTCTCGCGAGCAGTGCTCCTTCTCGTTGTGCTTTTGGGCGCAGTCGGCATCAGCGGTGTGGTAATCCTCAAGGGCTCCTGCGTGAGCGAGCCCGTGGAACTCTTCATCCACTCAGGCACCCCCTACTCCACTGTCCTTGAATCACTTGAGGAGGCAGGAGTCAAGAAGATGGGGCTCATCAAGATGGTGGGCGAGTACAAGGATCTGGAGCGTAACATCAAGCCCGGACACTATATGATTGGCAAGGGAGCCAACGCGATGGGCATTGTGGGACTTCTGAAGAGTGGCGCCCAGAGGCCCGTGAAGCTCGTCATCAACAACACCCGCACTCTCGAGCAACTCACCGGCAAGCTCTCCGAGCAACTTGCCGCTGACAGCGTGACGCTCTATGCACACCTCAGCAACCCCGAGACCGCCAAGAAGTATGGCCTCAAAAAGGAGGAGCTGATCGGCATCTTTGTGGCCAACACCTATGAGGTGTGGTGGACCACCTCGCCCGAGGCCCTCACGGATCGTATGAATCGCGAGTGGAAGGCCTTCTGGAACGAGAGCCGCACAGCCAAACTCCAGCGCACAGGACTCAACAAGGTGGAGGTCGTAACGCTCGCCTCCATCATCTACGAGGAGACCAAGAATAAGGGCGAGATGCCCAAGATTGCGGGCGTCTTCATCAACCGCCTGCGTCGTGGCATACCCCTGCAGGCTTGCCCCACGGCCAAGTATGCCGTTGGCGACTTCACACTCAAGAGGGTGCTCAACAAACACATACAGCACCCCTCGCCCTACAACACCTACATAAACCGTGGTCTGCCCCCGGGCCCCATCTGCATCCCTTCGATTGCGGCCATTGACGCTGTGCTCAACTACACCGAGCACAACTACCTGTTCTTCTGCGCCAAGGAGGACTTTTCGGGCACCCACAACTTCGCCTCGACCAATGCCGAGCACTCGGCCAACGCAAGGCGCTATCAGGAGGCTCTGAACAGGCGAGGTATCAAATAGACACAAACGGGAGAATGTCGAAGAAGAAAATCATAATTGCAGGTCCTTGTGCGGCCGAGAGCAGGGAGCAGGTTCTCTCCGCGGCCACACAGCTCAGCAGTCTGGGTGTGGATGTGATGCGTGCGGGAGTATGGAAACCTCGCACCAAGCCCGGCTCGTTTGAGGGCGTTGGCGATGTTGCTCTCGAGTGGCTCGCCGAGGCCAAGAGGCTCACAGGACTACCCATTGCCACCGAGGTGGCCACCGCCGCCCACGCCGAAAAGGCCCTCCGGGCGGGTGTGGATGTGCTGTGGATTGGTGCACGCACGAGTTCCAACCCCTTCAGTGTGCAGGAGATTGCCGAGGCACTCAGGGGACACCGTGGGCCCGTATGGGTGAAGAACCCCGCGGGCTCGGACATAGAGCTATGGATTGGCGCTGTGGAGCGTCTGGTGCGCTGTGGCGTGGAGCAGATAGGGCTCATTCATCGTGGCTTCTCGGGCTACGACACCACCTCGGGCTACCGCAACACTCCTCTCTGGCAGATGGCACTCGAGATGAAACGCCGTATGCCCTCGCTGGCGATGATTTGCGACCCTTCGCACATCTGCGGCAATCGCGAGGGACTTCTGGAGGTGGCTCAACGAGCTGCCGACCTTGATTTTTCGGGCCTTATGATTGAGTGTCACCCCTGGCCCGAGAGGGCACTCAGCGATGCCGAGCAGCAGATAACACCACAAGCACTCAAGCAACTGCTGGCCGAGATTGTCTGGCGCAATGGTGAGGGCGAGGCTTCGCTATGCAAAGAGGAGCTCGAAACGCTGCGTGCCACCATCGACCGACTCGACGAGGAGATATTCACACTCCTGGCCAAGAGGATGGAGATCTCGGAGGAGATTGGCCACCTGAAGTTGCGCAACAACCTCACGATTCTCCAGTCGAACCGTTGGCAGGAGGTAGTTGAGAGGGTACTCACCCGCACCGACTCACTCGGCCTTGGTCGCCACTGCGTGGAGCAGATTCTGGAGGCCATACACATCGAGAGTATCGAGAGGCAAAACAAGATAATGCACTAAAAACAGAGAGGGGATGGAGTACTGCCTGAGCATAGCAGAGCGCAACACGGAGCGAGCTTGCCGCCTTATTGAGGGCGAGCCTCTGGTGGAGTTGCGTGCCGACCTTATGGGGCTCTCGGCCGAGGGGCTCGGCGGGCTCATCGGCATTGCCCAAAGGGAGATTGTCACCTACCACCACGATGACTCCGCCGAGATATACCGCAAGACAATAGAGTGTGGAGCGTGGGGGGTAGATATTGACCTCAAGGCCGCCTGCTCCAAGGCTATGGAGAGCCTTTTAGAGGCTGCCCGCACAAAGGGCACTCGCCTTATCCTCTCGCACCACTACGACCACACCCCCACCCTCGAAGAGTTGCTCCGAGTGGCCAAGGAGGCCGTTGCAAAGGGTGCCGACATCGTGAAAATCGTGACCACCGCCACCACCACTGCCGAGGCTCTGGTCCCCCTGAAACTCTACGACCACCTGCCCGCCGAGCGACTTATTGCCTTTGCGATGGGCCCCAAGGGTGCCTTCTCGCGCCGTCTGTCGCTCCTTCGTGGCGCACCCTACACCTATGTAGCCCCCGACCACGGCACAGTCACTGCAGCAGGGCAACCCACCAAAGCGGAATTCACCACCCTAATGAAGGAGGGCTTCGGACTCGATGGGCTCACTCTGCCCACGAGCGTCACGCCCCCCTGCTCCAAGAGCGAGGCGCAGAGGGCCATTCTGGCCGCCGCACTCTCAAAGGGTACCTCTATTATATATAACGCACACGCGTGCGACGACACCACCTCGGCACTACTTATGGCCAAGGCTTTGGGCGCCAAGGTGAGCCGCAGGGCTACGCGCCTTGCAATCGAAGGTGTGGGCCACGAGGCCATAAGCGAGCGCCTGGGCACAGAGATTACCGTGCTCAATGTGGGCGAGTCGGCCCTCTTGGCAAGGCTCATCATCCCTCTCGTTGCAACCCTTCTGCGCAGCGGCAAGGTATGCATCGAGGGTCGTGGCACGCTCCTGGGGCGCTCCCTCAAGGAGAGCATCACGCTCCTCGAGGACTACGAAGCCACCATCGCCCACAACGATTACCACCTCCCACTCTGCATCGAGCGTGGCGCAACCCTGCCCTGCGAAATGGAGATTGAGGGCGTGGGCTCGTCGCAGATAATCTCGGGCCTGATGATGGCCTCGCCGCTCATCGACCGCGACGAGATGACACATATCCTTGTGCACGATGCGGTGAGCCGTCCCTACATTGGGCTAACGGCCGAGATTATGGAGCAATTTGGCGCCATAGTGACACTCCGCCAGGAGGAGCCCCTTCGGATTGACATTGAGCCCGAGCCCTACATCCCCTCCAAGATAAGGCTCCACACCGATTGGTCGTCGGCAAGCTACTTTGCCGCCGCCTACGCCATAGCACAGAGTGGGCACCAGAGGGCCGAAAGATACACCCTCGAGGCACACCTCGGCACCACACAAGCAGATGAGGTCTTCCTGATGCTCCTCGACACTATGGGTGCGCGCCTTGAGGTGAGCACAAAATCGGTGGAGTTCCTACCCTCCGAAAGGCTCTCGGCCATCTCCTACGACGCAACCCACACCCCCGACCTGCTGCCCACCCTCACCATCGTGGCACTCTTTGCCGAGGGAGAGAGCGTAATC
>JAGBYS010000223.1 GCA_017628675.1 Tidjanibacter sp. | reverse complement strand
TATTGCAGAAAATGTCGTTGTAGAAATGGGGCAAATCTACAAGCGCCGAATACGACCAAAGTGCAAAACAGTTACTTTTGTACAAGCAAAATGAGTCACACCCCACTCGCAAGAGAGCGGAAAAAAGGATGTGACCAATATTTAATTAAAAGAGAAAAAACAAAGATGAAAAAGATTATCACCACCCTGGCCGCCATCTTCATTGGCATCGTGACCCTCTCGGCTCAGAGCCAGTTCGTAGGCAAATGGACCACCATCGACGACAAAACCGAGAAGCCCGCAGGCATCGTTGAGATTTACAAAGACACCGACGGCCTCTACTACGGCAAACTCATCGACACCTACGGCCCAGACAAGAGCAAGGTGGGAACTATGATCGTTAGGGGTATGAGCTTCAAGGACGGCAAGCTCACCGGTGGCAAGATCTACGACCCCGCATCGGGCAACACCTACTACTGCACCATCAAGTACGACGGCGCCAAGAAGGCTCTCAACCTCCGAGGCTCACTCGACAAGAAGGGTCTGCTGGGTCGCACTCAGACTTGGATCAAAAAGTAAGCGCAAACACACTCTCATTCAAAACACATAACAAACGCGAGTTCGGGTACCGAGGAGATCTCCCTACCCGAACTTTTTTTTTGCGCATATCACCCACCCCTACCTAAAGAGGCGAGGCAAGAAATCCACAAGGTAGTCCCTCCAGTTGCGCCAGGTGTGGCCGCCCTCGCTCTCGATGTAGGTATAGGGGTAGCCCGCCTCGTCGAGCCTTCGGCGCAGTTCGACATTGTGGTCATAGAGAAAATCCTCCCTACCGATGGCGATATAGTAGAGCGCAGGGGCACTCTCAAAGAGCGTGGCGAGCTTCTCGTCGCTATTGTCATAGACTCCGCCAATGCCACCCGAGGTGGGTCTTACGGCCGCCGAGAAGAGTCCTATGTGGCCAAAGGTGGTGGGCAGGTTGAGCGAAATATAGAAACTATGAAACCCACCCATCGAGAGGCCCGCAATGGCTCTGCCACGAGCCGAGCGAATCGTGCGATAGCGCCCATCGACAAACGAGATAACCTCCCCAAAGGAGCTCTCAAAGGAGCCATCCATTGACCTCACACCATAGGGCTTATACATTCCCTCGTGGCTCTCGCCAGGGGCGGAGGCGTGCTGTGGGCAGCCATTGGTCATAACCACAATCATAGGCTCGGCCTTGCCTTGTGCAATGAGGTTGTCGAGAATCTGTGCGGCACGGCCCGTCGAGAGCCACGCCTCCTCGTCGCCACCCATACCGTGGAGCAGGTACAACACGGGGTAGTCGCAGAGGCTATCCTCATAGCCCGCAGGGGTATAGACACACATACGCCTTGTCTTACTCTCGGTCGAGGGCGATGGGTACCACACCCTGGCCACCGTGCCGTGGGGCACATCCTGAATAGCATAATTATCCGCCTTGGCACCTCCCACAATAAAGTAGTTCATAAGCGAGGCAATGTCCCTCTGTATGTAGACATTGGAGGGGTCTTTGATGGCAAGGCCATCCACCACGAAATGGTAGTTGTAGAGTTCGCTCCGAAGAGGGGCGGTGGTGTAGTGCCACACACCCTCCTGGTTGAGTGTGAGGCTGGCAGTGGGGGGTTGTGGCCTCGCGGGGTCGGCCGCCGTGAAGTCGCCAACAACCTCAACACTCTCTGCAGCAGGGGCCTCAAGGCGGAAGGTCACGGAGCCGTCGGCGTGCACCTCGGGCGAGATGATTGTGCCACGGTCGCGGTGAACGGTCTGCTGTGCCGCCAGAGGGTATATAATCATTGCTGCAAGTAGGAATAGAAGACTCTTTTTCATAGTTCGTTTTTTAGTTTTCAATCTTTTCACCCCCTAAAGGTACAAATTAATTCTTTCATTTGAAGAAAAATTCTTATATTTGCGGCCGAAATAAACCGTTCTATACTATGTTCAGCAGAAGATTTTTGAGAATCAAGGTCGTTAAAGCAATCTATGCGCACCTGACCTGTGCCGATGAGTCCATCACTATCGAGGAGCGTAACCTCCTCAAAGGTATCGACAAAGCCTATGATCTCTATCCCTACATCCTCTCGCTGATTGTGGATGTGAAGCGCTACGCCGAGGAGCGTATACAGATTGGTCTGAACCTCCACCTTCCCACCCACGAAGACCTCAATCCCAATCGTAAATTCGTAGCCAACCAGGTGGTTGCCCGCATCGAGGCCGATGAGGAGCTGGAGAATATGCTCCTTTCGCGCAGGCTCGGCTGGAGCGCACAGCCCGAGGTGGTTAAGCACCTCTATCAGAAGATGGTAGAGTCGGACTACTACAAGGAGTATATGGCCTCCGAGCGCAGCAGTTTCGCCGAGGACCGAAAACTCGTGGAGGAGTTCTACCTCCAGACCGTGCAGGACAACGAGATGCTCACCGCCGCCCTGGAGGAGAGCAGCATTATGTGGAGCGACGACCTCGACTTCATCCTCATTATGGTACTGCGCACCCTGGCCACTATGCGCAAGCAGGACGAGGCGCTGGAGCTTCTGCCCCAGTACAAGAGCGACGACGACAAGGCCTTCGTGAGGCGCCTCTTTGCCGCCGCGGCTGTGGGCTACCAGGAGAACCTCAAGATTGTGGAGCAGTACACCAAGAACTGGGATGTGGAGCGCATCGCTATGATGGACAACATCATCCTCACCACCGCCATCGCCGAGATGGTGGGCTTCGACTCCATCCCCGTGAAGGTGACCCTCGATGAGTACATCGAGATTGCCAAGTACTACAGCACCCTGGGCAGCAGCACCTTCATCAACGGTCTGCTGGACAAGATTTCGAGCGATATGCTCTCCGATGGCCGCATCGCCAAGCAAGGCAGGGGCCTCGTGGAGTTCTAAACCTAACAGCCCCAAGACCAGATATATGAGTAGAGTGCTGAGGGCTAATGCTTTGGTCAAATGCTACCTCCTTGTGGTGGTGGCATTTGCTCTTTTATGCGCCTCGTGTGGCAGAGGGCGTGGGGGCGCACAATCGGCCGACCTTGGTCTGCTCCAGAGGGTGGATGTGGCCGACCCTGACGCCATCGACACCATAGACTTCGGGGCGGTGCGCACGGGCGAGGTTGTGGTGCGCTCTCTGGCGCTCACCAACGGTGCAGGTGGGCCCGTGGTCATCGTGGGCGACGAGACCTCGTGCAGCTGTCTGGAGATGGCCTACCCAAAGGAACCCCTGGCCGTGGGCGCAACGGTGGAGGCAAGGCTCACTTTCTACTCCTCGGGATACAACTTTTTCGCCCCTCGCTCGTTCTACCTTAAGACCTCGGCTTCACAAGAGCCCAAGCGATTGGTCATAACGGCCAAGATGGTCCACTAAAGGAGTTTGCAACTCCTAAAAAAAATGAGTATCTTTGCGGATGCTTCCCGAGAGAAGAACTTACTTATACATAAACAATAAAACAAAAGAAAGACTATGAATTTTATGACTATTATGTTGCAGGCCGAGGGTGCTGTTGCACCCGTTGCAGGTGCTCCTGCCGGCTCGGCTATGAGCTCCATCCTCATGATTGTGATGCTCTTTGTGGTGATGTACTTCTTTATGATTCGTCCCCAGCGCAAGCAGCAGAAGGAACTCGACAACTTCCGCAACGGCCTGGCTAAGGGCCAGAAGGTGGTTACCGCAGGTGGTATCTACGGCACCGTGAAGGAGATTCACGAGCGCGACATCCTTATGGAGGTGGATGGCAATGTTACCCTCCGTGTGGATAAGAGTGCCATTATGCGTGATCCCCGCGCCTAAAGAAAAACGCATACTGCGGGCGACTGCTGCACCGCACCTTCAGAGAGCGAGCTCCTCACCTACTACGAGTAGGTTGCGGGCTCGCTTTTATTTTTTGTCGAAAGTCGAAAGTCGAAAGTCTAACCGACCTAAGTCGGACACACGCCCCCGCCCTGCGGGCACCCCCTCTAACTTAGAGGGGGAATTTAATAGTGTTTTTGTCTAAAGTCTAAGGTCGAAAGTCGAAAGACCTAAGGCCTCAAGGGCTAAAAGGGCTAAAAGGG
>JAGBYS010000222.1 GCA_017628675.1 Tidjanibacter sp. | reverse complement strand
TAAGGACGGCAGCCTCCTCCCCTTCCACGCAGGTTCGTTTAAGATTGCAAAGCTGGTAGGTTGCCCCGTGGCGGTGGTCACCGTCCGCTACGAAAAGGGCGGTCTGCTACCGTGGAATAAACGTGCCTATCTGCAGGTAGTGGACGTGATGGATGAGAATTTCGTAGCCGAGTCCAACACTGCCGCCATGAGCGAGCAGTCAGAAAAGGCCTTACGAGAAGATTTAGGATTGTAACGGTACGTAAAAAGAGCCGAGGTTTTCACCTCGGCTCTTTTTTTACCCCTAAAAGATTGCTATTTGGCAGAAAATGATTACCTTTGTCGGCTACAAACTATGCGAATAAATAGAAGATAATCAATAACAAAACACAATAGAATACTATGAACATCATTAAAGAGGCTCGCGAGAATCAAACCGCGATTATCAAAATCACCGTTTCGGAGGCTGACTATGCAGCAGAGGTGGACAAAAAACTCCGTGAGTACAAACGCAAAGCCAACATCCCCGGCTTCCGCCCCGGTATGGTACCTATGGGCATCATCAACAAGATGTACCGCAAAGGTGTAGTGGCTGAGACCGCCTACAAGATGGCTTCGGACAACTGCTTCGCTTACATCGAGAAGGAGGGTATCGACTATATGGGCGATGTTATGCCCAGCGACGAGCAGGGTGCTTTCGACTTCGACAACAACACCGACCACGAGTTCATCTTCGAGATCGGTCTGGCTCCCGTTGTTGACATCGAGCTCACCGAGAAAGACAAAGTTACCCGCTACAAAATCAAAGCCGACGAGGAGATGCGCGAGGGCTACCGTAGCCAGTTCCTGCGCACCTACGGCCGCTTGGTTGATGTAGATGTTGTAGAGAAAGACGAGGCTGTTATGTGCACCCTCGACAATGGCGAGATCAAGACCGACGACGCCTATGTTGGCCTTATCAGTATGACCGACGAGGAGCGCAAACCCTACATCGGCAAGAAGGTTGGCGACCAGATGATCGTGAATGTGAACGAGCTCTACAAGAGCGCACAGCAGAGGGCTTCGGTTCTCGGTGTTAAGGAGAACGAGCTGGAGAGCATCAAGCCCGAGTTCAACCTCACCATCACCAAGATCCGTAAGTATGCCGATCCCGAGATGAACGAGGAGTTCTTCAAGATGGCATTCCCCGCTGGCGATGTTAAGAGCGCTGAGGAGTTCGAGAAGATGATCGACAAGAAACTCGAGGCCGAGCTCAAGAAGGAGAGCGACTATGTCTTCACCCAGACCCTGCGTGAGTACCTCCTCGAGAAGGCCGCTCTGACCCTCCCCGAGGACTTCCTGAAACGCTGGCTGCTGGCCATCAACGAGGGTAAGTTCACTATGGAGGAGATTGAGAAGGACTTCGCACCCTTCGCTGAGATGATGAGCTGGACCGCCATCCTCAAGTTCTTCGCCAAGAAACTCTCCGTAGAGGTTAAGCCCGAGGATATGGAGGCTGAGGCTAAGGCCTACGCTGCTGCTCAGTTCGCACAGTACGGTATGATGAATGTTGCCGACGAGATGCTCACCAACTACGCACAGCAGATTCTCTCGAACAAAGAGGAGTCCAACAAACTCATCGAGAAGGTCTACGAGGCTAAGGTTATCGAGGCTGTTACTCCC
>JAGBYS010000221.1 GCA_017628675.1 Tidjanibacter sp. | reverse complement strand
TTTTTATTTGTTTGACTACTTATTTCTTCTGGAAGTAGCGTACTGCGTTGCGGAACAGATTCTGCTCCTTGTTACCCGCAATATTCTTCATAAGGCCGGCCTCGTAGCGCTCCGAGTGACCCATCTTGCCAAGAATCCTACCGTCGGGCGAGATGATACCCTCGATAGCCTCGGTCGAGCCATTGGGGTTCTCGGGCGAGTGCATCGTAGCCTGACCCTCGGAGTCGGTATACTGGAAGGCTATCTGGCCATTTCGGCGCAACTCGGCAGCGAGTGCGGCATTGGCCACAAACTTACCCTCGCCGTGCGAAGCGGCAATCGAGTGGAGCTCGCCAAGGGTGAAGCCCTCGAGCCAAGGCGAAGCCACCGAGGCTACACGGGTCGACACAATCTGCGAGATGTGGCGGTTGATGTCGTTATGGAAGAGCGTGGGCGACTGCTCGGTGAGCTCGCCGATGCGACCATAGGGCAAGAGGCCCGACTTAACCAATGCCTGGAAGCCGTTACAGATACCCAGGATGAGACCTCCCCTCTCCTGAAGTCTTACAATGGCGTCCTTAACCCTCTGGTTCAAGAGTACATTTGCAATGAACTTACCGCTGCCGTCGGGCTCGTCACCTGCCGAGAAACCACCACTCAGTGCCAAGATGTGGCACTCGTCAATGTGGCCTGCCATCTCCTGTGTGGAGCGCTCGATATCCTCAGCCGTGAGGTTGCAGAATACGGACATTCTCACCTGAGCACCCTCCTTGGTGAATGCCTTGGCCATATCGTAGTCGCAGTTGGTGCCGGGGAAGACGGGGAGATATACAACGGGGCTCTCCACAGCCTCACCCTCCCAACGGGTGGTATTCTCCTTCGAGGTGGCATTCTCAACGCTGCCATCTACGCCGCTACGGTCGGCATAAACCTCCGTGAAGTGCTGACGGTTAGCTTCATAGAGCTCCTCGATGGCCATCTGCTCGCCATTAACGCTCAGAGTATGGCTGTCGTTGGTCCTACCCAGCAATTCGAAGTGGGGATAGTCGAGCTCGCGGTTGCTCTCCACAACAATGGAGCCGTAGGCCCAGCCGAACAGATCCCTCTCGCTAACCTCCACCTCGGCACCAATCTCGTTACCGAAGCTCATCTTAGCCAGCGCCTCTGCCACACCACCGAAGCCTACTGCATAGGCAGCCGTGATGGCACCCGAGAAGATCTTGTGGCGTACGGTCTCATAAATATCAATAAGTTCAGCCGTGTCGGGCATATAGTTCTTCAGAGGGGTGTGGCGCACGAGGTAAATGTAGCTACCTGCCGACTTCCACTCGGGGCTGATCACCACCCTATCATCCACCGCTGCAACACCAAAGGCTACAAGCGTGGGAGGTACATTGATGTCTGCAAAGGTGCCACTCATCGAGTCCTTACCGCCAATGGAGGGCAGACCCAATGCAACCTGCATACGCAGAGCGCCCAACAGAGCTGAGAGAGGTTTGCCCCAAGCCTTGCGGCTGGTCATCTTCTCGAAATACTCCTGATAGGAGAAACGCATTTTGTCATACTCGGCACCCGCAGCCACAGCCTTAGCCACTGCATCTACAACCGCATAAGCGGCACCGTGATAGGGGCTCCAGCTGCTCAAGTAGGGGTTGAAACCATAGGCCATAAGGCTCGCTGTGTGAGTGATATGGTTGCCAACGGGCAGCCTCTGCACGCTCACCTGGCTCTCTGTCCTCTGGGTCTTGCCGCCAAAGGGCATAAGCACCGTCGAGCGACCAATGCTCGAGTCGAACATCTCAATGAGTCCCTTCTGCGAGGTGACATTATCATCAGCAAGCACGCTCTTAAACTTCTCAGTGAGGCTCTCACCTGCCACAGTGCGCTCAAAGGGATTCTTCTCCTCCACAGCGGCAACCGTAGCCTCGGCGTAGTGCTTAGCACCTGCCGAGTCGATAAACTCACGGCTCAAGTTGGCCACCACCTGACCGTCGTAGAACATCCTCATACGGCCCGTAGAGGTCACATTGGCGATATGTACTACCTCGATATTCTCCTGGCGGCAGTACTCCTCAAACTCCTCGCGATCTTTGGCCTCAATCACCACCGACATACGCTCCTGCGACTCGCTGATGGCAATCTCAGTGCAGTTCAGACAGCTATATTTTGTCCTTACTCGCTCCAGGTAGATGTCCAGAACGTCGGCCAACTCGCCGATAGC
>JAGBYS010000220.1 GCA_017628675.1 Tidjanibacter sp. | reverse complement strand
GCAACCATAGTACCCTGAGCGAAGATCTCCTCAACGGTGGGGGCAGTCATCTCGCCCTCGACGGGTTTGATGATGTAGCTCACAACATTGAGCACCTCGGCTTTAACCGAAACGGTGGCTGCGGTAATGTCTGCACCCACGAGTTTAACCTCCAGCGATGCGCCCTCAAAGGGATCAACGGGAGGCTCGGGCTCGGGTACATCCTTACAGCCGGTCAAAACCATAGCGGCAGCAGTGAAAAGAAGTGCCGCAAACTTGAAAAACTTTTTCATAAGTAGCTGTTAAATAATTAGTTAGTGTATTGTGTTCCGATCTACGAAATGGACTTAAGGTATAATACCCTGTCCAATATGCCACAAAAATAACAAAAAGCTATAAAAAACAAACACACCGCCCCGCAAAAACTGCAGGGCGGCGTACTTGTAACTTCCTTGGCTACTGGCGCGAAGCGGCCATATAGGCCTCCACCTCCTCGACGGTGATGGGGATATGTTTGCCCTCGCCGAGCATAATGTTGCCCGTCTCGGTGATGAGCAGGTCGTCCTCCAGACGGATGCCACCGAAGTCGTAGAAGGCGCCGAGCCTGTCGTAGTTGACAAAGTCGCGGCACTTACCCTCTGCCTTCCACTGCTCGATGAGTGCGGGGATGAAGTAGATGCCGGGCTCGTCGGTCAGCACCGTGCCGGGGCGCAGACGCCAACGGCTACGCATAATGCAGGTATCCACCTCGTCGGCACGAGCCATAATCTTGGAGTAGTCCCTCATACCCCTCTCGCCCATAGCCTCGCAGTCGTGGACATCCATACCGAGTCCGTGGCCCAAGCCGTGGGGCATAAAGAGGCCCACAGCACCTGCGGCTACTGCGTCGTCGGCATTGCCCTTCATAAGGCCCACGCCGATGAGTCCCTCTGCCAGAGTCTTGAGGGCCACATTGTGGAGCTTCATATACTGACCGGGGGCGGCCACCTTCAGCACCTCATCGTGGGCGGCCAAAACGATGTTGTAAATGTCCCTCTGGATGGGGGTGAACTTGCCGCTCACGGGGAAGGTGCGGGTGTGGTCCGAGCAGTAGTTATTGACGCTCTCGCCACCTGCATCCACGAGGAGCAGACGACCATTCTGGCAGATGCCGTCGTGGGAGTGGTTGTGGAGTGTCTCGCCGTGTTGCGACACGATGGAGTGGAACGACACACCCTCGCCGAGCTGGTGGGTAACACCCTCCATTGCGCCCGCAATGATGCGCTCCGACACGCCCTCGCGGGTGAGCCTCATAGCGGTCGTATGCATCTCGTAGCCAACCTCGAAGGCCCTCTGGAGCTCCTCAATCTCCTCGGCGCTCTTCTCCTCCCTCATTGCGGCCACATTGATAATCAGGTCGGCCGAGCAGTGGGTGTAGTGCTGCGAGGGGGCTATGCCCGTGAGGTTGCTCATAAGGAGAGTGCCGTCGCCACGGTAGGGCACCAGGTAGTGGACCTTGCGGCCCTGACGGATGGCGGCCTGCACCATCTCGCGTGCGGCGTCAAAGGGGGCGGTACTCTCCACGCCCACCTGTGCGCCGAGCTCCTTCACGGAGGGCTGAGGGCCCATCCAGATGATGTCGTCCACGGTGTAGTCGTTGCCGAAGAGCCAGTCGCGCTCCTCGTCGAGGTCGATGACACCCACAAGGTCGGCGTTCTGGAGGCCGAAGTAGTAGAGGAAGGTGCTGTCCTGACGGAAGGCGTAGGCGTTGTCGAAATAGTTGCGGGGTGCCTCGCTGTTGCCGAGGAGCACCACGATGCCACCTTTGGGCATACGGCGTCGGAGTTCGTTACGACGCGCGATGTAGGTCTGCTTTGAGAACATTGCTCTATAAGTTTTTAGTTTTAGTGTCTGCACATTTGGTGTAAAGTTACAAAAAAAAACGGAAGAACAAAAATTCTGCCTCTCGGCCAAAACAACTCCCCCTCCCGGGAGTGAAATTTAGGGGGGGAAGGAAGGGTATAACAAAAAAGAGGAAGACTTGCATCTTCCTCTTTTCGTACCCAGAGCCGTTGTCTTTGTATAGTTATATATCGGGGTACTAAATAAACTAATTGCGTGGAAATGAGGCGTTCTGCGTGATAGTCATCAGTAGGAAATAACAAGAAAAAAGGAATAACCATTGGTTATTCCTTTTAACATATTTCGCCGTTACTCTCAGGATCTACGCCAAGCGGTGATATCAAAAAACTTGTCGGTGTCATATAGTCTTGCCACACCGTAATAAATCTCAATACCTTTATCCTCTAACGATTTGCAGATTGATAATTGCTCTTCAACAGGCAAATCATAATAGTTCTCGGGAATAGTATCATCTCCTATCTCGCAATC
>JAGBYS010000021.1 GCA_017628675.1 Tidjanibacter sp. | reverse complement strand
CAATAGGTAATAATATTACTTCGATTGGAGATTATGCATTCTATCATTGCTCCTCGCTGACAAGTGTTACCATTGGCAATGGCGTTACTGAGATTGGAGGTTGTGCATTCGTAGGTTGCTCCTCGCTGACAAGTGTTACCATTCCCGATGGCGTTACTTCGATTGGAGAGTATGCATTCCGTGGTTGCACCTCGCTGACAAGCATCACCATTTCCGACAGCGTTACTGCGATTGGAGATAAGGCATTCGAGCATTGCTCCTCGCTGACAAGTGTTACCATTCCCGATAGCATTACTTCGATTGAATATAAGGTATTCTATGGTTGCTCCTCGCTGACAAGCATCAACATTCCCGACAGCGTTACTTCGATTGGAGAGAGTGCATTCCGCGATTGCTCCTCGCTGACAAGTGTCACCATTAGCAACGGCGTCACTTCGATTGTAAGTAGTGCATTCCGCGATTGCTCCTCGCTGAAAGAGGTGTATTGCAAGCCCGTAACTCCGCCAAGCGGAGACAGCAATATGTTTGGCGGCAACGCTTCGGGCCGCAAGATTTATGTACCCACCGAGAGTGTAGAGGCATATAAAACTGCATCTTATTGGAGCGGTTACGCCGATGCAATTTACGGCTACGACTTTGAGTAGTCCAACGGGCTTCCGGAATAATCCGATAATAGAAAACGGCAGTCACTCGGGGGAGTGACTGCCGTTTGTTTCATTTTGGTTTTTATTGTCCCAACGAAATAAAATCATTATATTTGTGGAAAGGAAAAACGACAAACAAATACAACTAAACTTATTGCGCTATGAAACAGTTATTTAGGGCCCTTATATTTGTGGCCGTAGCCGCACTGGGGCTGCAGATGACCTCCTGCGACGAGCCCGAGCCTACACCTCAGCCCAAGCCCACCGTGGCAATCGAGGCTGGCGAGGCCACCGACACCACTCTCTCGTTCACCCTAACCTCCGAGAATGCCGACAAGGTGAAATACCTCTGCGCCACGGAGCAGTGCACCGCCACACACATCTTCAACAACGGCATAGAAGCCCCCGGCGGCACCGCCAACATCACCGCCAATGGGCTCACACCCGACACCGCCTACACCATCTATGCCATAGCCATCAGTGGCGAGGTGCTCTCCGAGCCCGCAACCGCACAGATGAAAACTCTCGCCTCCCCCGAGCCAAGCGTCAGCCTCCAGGCAGGTGAGGCCACCTCCACCACCCTCTCCTTCACCGTCACCAGCAGCAACGCCCAAGAGGTGCGCTATGTGGCCATCGACGAGCTCACACTCCCCACCGTGGATGTGACGGCCGACTACATCCTCAAGTCGGACTACACCGCCGAGCCCAACACCTCCTCGCTCGTCACGGTGGAGTACCTCATCCCCAACACCAAGTACTACATCTATGCCATCGCCACGCTCGGCACTCGTAACCACATCTCTGCCCCTCTGGAGATGACAACCCTCGAGCCCACCTACACCTCCACCGAGCTCCCCACACCCGACTTCTGCACCGCCAACCTCTCCATCGGCAGCAACGCCGACAAGTATGAGTTTGCACTCTCCGATGAGGCCGGCCGCCTATACCTCACCTTCAGCCTCTACACCGAGGTGGGCACCAATGGCGCCATCCCCACCGCCACCTACCCCCTCGGCTCCAACGACCCCGGTGAGATAGCCCTCGGCTCCGTAACCCTCGTGGCCGACGATGTCACCTTCGTCGTGGCAAGCGGCTCGCTCGATGTGGAGCTCTACGACCAGAGCAGGGTGCGCATTGCCGGTGGCTTCACCCTCGAGGACGGCAACCAGCTCACCCTCGCCTACGACGGCGACATAACCATTATGGGCATCAGTGTCGGCGACGAGGAGGCAAGCGTGCACAATGTGACCTTCGTGTCGGTGGCCAACATCTACACGCTCGACGACGCCCCCGGCTGGTTTGAGATTCAGCTCACCGCCGAGGACGGCTCAATGCTCGACCTTGTAATCAACAGCAACCCCGAGCAAAAGCACCTCACAAGCGGCTTCTACCCCACCTTCAACTCGCCCCAGGATGCACAGTCGATGGCTATGGGCAGCAGCTGGACCTCGACCGCCTCGTTCTATCAGGACGCAAGCGGCCTCCCCTATGCCGTGCTCCCAGGCCTTGACAGCTACATCCAGGTGTCAACCGATATGGACAACAGCGAGCCCGTGGATAACTACTCCATCACCATCGCACTGAAGGTTAAGTCCCACGCAACACAGAAAGATATCCTCCTGAACGGCACCTACAACGGCCCTCTGGGCTTCGAGGCCGAGGCTCACCTCCCCACTCTCGAGATTGCCACCTTCTATGTGGAGATCATCAGCAAGGGGAACCAGCATATCCTCAACTTCTACGGTATGTTCACCGATCTGACCATCAAAATCGTGGCCGAGAGCCTTGCCGAGATTGGTGGCGACTATGTCTACCACGACATCGTGGGCGGCTCGGTGAGCGATATGTATGCTGGCGTGAGTGGCCTTCCGATCGACGGCGGCCGCATAGCCATCAAGCGTTTCGAGGACACCCCCGACGCCAGCGACGAGGATAGGCTCAAACCCTACTATGGCTTCAGGCTCGAAGGCGTGACCGCCAAAGGTGGCGCCTATAGGGTTGTGGGCGACTGGACCTCCTACGAGCAGGCCAAATAGCCACACCATCCAAGTGAAGACACAAAAGAGCAGGGCCCGACTTTTCGGGTCCTTCTCTTTTGTCCGCTCATCGGCAAAATAGGACATAATGGCGGGAAAATGTTTCCGAGTTTCGTTTTTAGGCGCTATCTTTGCGGGCGAAAAGCAAAACAGACTTTTTTAGGTTAGGTTATGAATACAATCAAAGATATATTCGTCACAGTCAAGGGCCCCTCGAGCAGTCACACTATGGGCCCACGCAAGGCATCGCAGCTCTTCCTCGATGCACACCCCGAGGCTTCGGCTTTCCGCGTAACTCTCTATGGCTCACTTGCCGCTACGGGCAAAGGCCACCTTACCGATGTGGCCATCGAGGAGGTGTTCGAGGGTGTAGCACCGCTGGAAATCATCTGGCGCGCCCAGGAGTTCCTCCCCTTCCACCCCAACGCTATGCTCTTCGAGTCGCTCGATGCGGTGGGTGAGGTGACCGACAGCCAGATAATCTACAGCGTCGGTGGCGGCAGCATCGTAATCGACGGTCAGGAGGACAACGCCCACGAGGACATCTACCCGATGACCACAATGAGCGAGATTATGGAGTGGTGCAACCAAACAGGTCGCAGCTACTGGGAGTATGTCTTCCAGCACGAGGAGGAGGATATCAAGGAGTACCTGCTGGATGTGTGGAACCATATGCGCAACGCCGTGCGTAACGGTCTGCGCAACGAGGGCGCACTGCCCGGCCCCCTGAACCTCCGACGCAAGGCAGCAAGCTACTTTGTGCGCTCGCGTGGCTACAAGGACAACCTCCGCACACGAGGCCTGCTGTTCGCCTATGCGCTGGCCGTGAGCGAGGAGAACGCCTCGGGTGGCATTGTCGTTACGGCCCCCACTTGCGGCTCGAGTGGCGTCGTTCCCGCCGTATTGTACCACCTCCAGGAGGAGTATGAGTTTAGCGATATGCAAATAGTTAGGGCTCTGGCCACCGCCGGTCTTGTGGGCACCATCGTGAAGGCCAACGCCTCCATCTCGGGTGCCGAGGTGGGCTGCCAGGGCGAGGTGGGCGTAGCGTGCGCTATGGCCGCAGCGGCCGCCACACAGCTTATGGGTGGCTCCCCCTCGCAGATTGAGTACGCCGCCGAGATGGCTCTCGAGCACCACCTGGGTATGACCTGCGACCCTATGTGTGGCCTTGTGCAGATCCCCTGCATCGAGCGCAACGCCATTGCCGCCGCACGAGCTATCGACTCACAGATCTACGCCTGCTACACCGACGGCAGCCACCGCGTGCCCTTCGACGGCGTAGTGGAAGTTATGAAACATACCGGCCACGACATTCCCTCGCTCTACAAGGAGACCTCCGAGGGCGGCCTCAGCACACTGACCATCTAACGACAAAAGGCGACCTTCCGAGGTCGCCTTCT
>JAGBYS010000219.1 GCA_017628675.1 Tidjanibacter sp. | reverse complement strand
TTTTGAATTCATAGCGGTATCTTTGTGAGGTTATACCTCACAAGACAAGGATACAAGATGGACAACAACTTCATTGTTTCGGCACGCAAATATCGCCCACAGACCTTCGAGTCGGTTGTGGGTCAGAGCCACATCACCACAACCCTCAAAAATGCCATAGAGCGCGGACAACTCGCCCACGCCTACCTTTTCTGTGGCCCACGAGGTGTGGGTAAGACCACCTGTGCGCGCATCTTCGCCAAGACAATCAACTGCCTCAACCCCACCGCCTCGGGCGACGCCTGTGGCGAGTGTGAGTCGTGCCGCAGCTTCAACGAGGGCCGCAGCTTCTCGATTCACGAGCTGGATGCCGCCTCGAACAACTCAGTGGAGAACATCCGTGACCTGACGGACCAGGTGAGGGTTCCGCCCCAGGTCGGAAGGTATAGCGTCTACATCATCGACGAGGTACATATGCTCTCCCAGGCGGCCTTCAACGCCTTCCTCAAGACCCTCGAGGAGCCACCCCAGCACGCCATCTTCGTCCTTGCAACAACCGAGAAACACAAGATTATCCCCACCATCCTATCGCGCTGTCAAATCTATGATTTCCAGCGCATAAGACTCGAGGATACGGTGGAGTACCTCAAGACCATCGCAACCAGAGAGGGCGTGGAGTTCGACGACGAGTCGCTGCACCTTATTGCCATCAAGTCGGATGGCGGTATGAGGGATGCGCTGTCGATGTTCGACAAGGCCGTGTCGTTCTGCGGCGGTAGGTTGGAGTACAAAGAGGTGGCTGCCACGCTCAATGTGCTCGACTATGACACATATTTTGCCGTGACCCGTGCACTCTACGAGGGCGACTATAAGACGGCACTCAACACCTTCGACGAGGTTCTGAAGAAGGGCTTCTCGGGTCAGACCTTCGCCTCGGGCCTGGCAAGCCATATGAGGGACCTTCTGATGTGTAAGGACCCTCAGACACTCCCGCTCCTGGAGCTCACGGGCTCCATCCTGGCACGCTACAAGGAGCAGAGCGCCGTTTGCGATGCGAGCTTCCTGTTCAACGCCATCTCGCTGCTCGGAGCTCTCGATGGAGGCTTCCGCACGGCCACCAACCAGCGCCTGCACATTGAGCTTGGCCTGATGAAGCTCTCAAATTTGAGTCAAAAAAAAACTTTTGATGTAATCGCCCCCACCCTGCCCCCTCTCCAGAAGGAGCAGGTAGCGACGACACAAACAGCAGTAGCACAACAGGTTAGCACCCAGAGTGCAAAACCCGCCTCTTCGGCACCCGCCCAGGTAGCAGCACCCCAGGAGGCCCCCAAGGCCCCCGCGCCCCAGGCGCCAACCCCTGCATCATCGCCACAAGCAACAGCCTCGGTAGCGCCCCAAGCACCCCAGTCGGTGACACCCTCCGTGGCAAGCATTAAGAGGAGTTCGACACCCGTTTCGGAGGCCGATGCCAAGGCTGCCAAAAAGCTCTTCGGCAGCTCCATAAGCGACATCATAAATGGTCGCACCCGCGGTGGCGAGGAGGAGGAGAAGGCTGTCTACTTCGACCCTCAGACCGGACAGAAGATCAATAACCATTGGGGCGAGTTTATGGAGCGTCTGACCAAGGAACACCCCCGATTGGGCAACGCGATGAAGGATACCAAGGTGAGTGGTCACACACTCTCGATGGCCGTCTCGACCGAGATCATCCGCGACGAGATTTTGCGCAACCAGCCCGAGATTACGGCCCTTCTGGCGGAGTGTTGCGGCGTGGAGGGCAGCATCATACTCGATGTGGAGGTGAAAATGGAGCAGGACAACACCCTGCCCCACCGCACAATCGACAAGCTCCACTTCCTGGTGGAGAAGAACCCCGAGCTGAACAACCTCATTCAGGATCTGGGTCTGGATTTGCAATAGTCCACCAAAGAGGAAGAGCCTACGGCAGAGATAATTAGGAATAGAAAAACATAAAAAAGAGATTGTAGAAAGATGATTAATTTCGTAGAAGAACTCAAATGGAGGGGCATGATTCACGACATTATGCCCGGCACCGAAGAACAGCTCCAGAAGGAGATGACCACCGCCTACCTCGGCATTGACCCCACGGCAGACTCGCTGCACATCGGTCACCTGGTGGGTGTAATGATACTCAAGCACCTGCAGCGTTGCGGCCATCGCCCCATCGCACTTGTGGGTGGAGCAACCGGTATGATTGGCGACCCCTCGGGAAAGTCGCAGGAGCGCAACCTGCTGGACGAGGCTACCCTGCGCCACAATCAGGAGAGCATCAAACGCCAGCTCTCCAAGCTCATCGACTTCGATAGCGACGCCCCCAATGCGGCACTTCTGGTGAACAACTACGACTGGATGAAGGAGTTTTCGTTCCTGGAGTTCATCCGCGATGTGGGTAAGCACATCACCGTGAACTATATGATGGCCAAGGACTCCGTGAAAAAGAGGTTCAACGGCGAGGGCGACGGTATGTCCTTCACCGAGTTTACCTATCAGCTGGTTCAGGGCTACGACTTCTACCACCTCTACGAGGCACACGGCTGTAAGTTGCAGCTCGGCGGTAGCGACCAGTGGGGCAACATCACCACCGGTACGGAGCTCATCCGCCGCAAGAAGGGTGCTAACGACGCCTTTGCGCTCACCTGCCCCCTCATTAAGAAGGCCGACGGCACCAAGTTTGGCAAGACCGAGAGCGGCAATGTGTGGCTCGACGCACGCTACACCTCGCCCTATAAGTTCTATCAGTTCTGGCTCAATGTGAGCGACGAGGACGCCAAGAGCTACATCCGCATCTTCACCCTCCTGGACAAGCCCACCATCGATGCTCTCATCGCAGAGCACGAGGAGGCTCCCCACGAGCGCAAACTCCAGAAGCGCCTGGCTGAGGAGATCACCGTGATGATCCACTCCAGGGAGGAGTACGAGAAGGCTGTGGCCGCCAGCGGTATCCTCTTTGGTGCAGGTGCAGGCGAGGCCCTCAAAACCATCGACGAGCAGACCTTCCTTCAGGTATTCGAGGGTGTGCCCCAGTACAAGGTGGCAGCCTCGGAGCTGGCAGAGGGCGTTGATTTCCTCTCGCTCGCAGTAGAGAAAGCCCCCATCTTCCCCTCGAAGGGTGAGCTGAGGAAGCTCATTCAGGGTGGCGGTATCTCGCTCAACAAGGAGAAGGTTGCGGACCCCTACCTGGCCGTGACCACCGAGCACCTGATTGCGGGCAAGTATCTGCTCGTGCAGAAGGGCAAGAAGAACTACTATCTCATCATCGCAGAGTAAATAGATGAAGCGACTTACGACACTTGTAGCGACGCTCCTGGCGTCGCTACTTTTTACATTCGGACAACCCTCCGATGTGACCCAGAGGCTCCAGAGCCACATAGAGTTCCTCACCTCCTCCTCGCTCCAGGGGCGCAAGGCGGGTGAGTCGGGTGGCCG
>JAGBYS010000218.1 GCA_017628675.1 Tidjanibacter sp. | reverse complement strand
TGCGCTGCTCGATATGGGCCACGGCGTGAATATGGTACGCAAGGGTGCTTCGGGCAAGACTCAGAATCAGCGCTTTGAGTTCAATATGAGCATCGACAATCCCGGCCTCACGGGGCAGATTTTGGTGTCGGCAGCTCGTGCGGTTGTTCGCCAGCGCCCCGGTGCCTACACAATGATTGAGGTGCCCCTCGTTGATTTCCTCTACGGCGACCGTGAATCTCTCATCCGCCGCCTCGTGTAAAAATAGGAATTGGGCACATAAAGGTAATAAGCGAGCTCGTGGGCCGAAAGGCTGCCACGAGCTCGCCTGTTTTTGTGGAGCGAATGTTGTTGCACACTCCCGAGTCAAAAAAAAGTTGGCGGGTATCATTTTCGATACCCGCCAATAACTCCATTTTGTTAACTTAGAACGAACGGCTTATTCTAAACGATAGGGTGTTTCTGTAATTGTTTGAGAGCGAGAGGGCATACCACCACGCGCCCGAGGAGTTGCGACAGCGTTGGCTTACACCCCAGTCTATGGTGCCGTAGGGGATGGGGACAACATTTACATCTAAACCCGCCTTCACGCCCAGGTAGGGGGTGATGCGACTACCTCCAAATTGGTATCTAATGTCGGCATAGACAGGAATGACGGGATAGTTGTAGGGGCCCTCGCCATCAAGGTAGTATTCGTAGCCTGCGCCCAGACCCACAAAGAGTTTGCGGTTGAAGTTGTAACCGACGGAGCCTCCGATGTTTGGCGTATTGGAGAAGCCCCAGCCGATATCAATCCTGCCACCCAAACCACGCTCTTTGCCCATTTCGAGGCCCAATCCGTTGGGATTATTCTTCAAATCCAAGCCCCACAGATAGAAGGGTAATGCTGCTGTAAGGCAAATGCCACCCAGGAGGGTTTGCATCATACCTATTGCTGCTACGCTACCATCAACAACATCTGTCTCTTTGAGTTGTTCGCGGATGGACAGTTCACCAAGATACCAGACGAGTGCGCCGCTTGCCACCACCGCACTACTGCTAATGGTTGCCCACTTGCCAATATTGTAGATCCCCTCTGAGTGATTCTGTTCAAAACCAGAAAGATAGGTTGGCTCTTCGGTGTATACCTTCTCTTGTGCCGACACCCCTTGAGGAATGGCAACCAGGAGTAAAAAGATGTAAAGTAATGCCTTTTTCATAGAGTCTAATTTTAGGTTTTCGCTTAGTCGTATTGAGGATTGCCGTAGAGTGACTCAAGCCAGATGCTTGAGGCATTCTTGCACTCGGCGTCGGTGAAGGTGCCATCTTTGAGGCGGTATGTGTTGCCCTCGCTATCCACGGCTGTGAGCTCAAATGTGGCTGAGATGGTGCCCCTGCCCGTGTCGTCGAAGTCGATCTTTGTGAATGTCACCGTACCTTCGGTGGCGTACATCGTCTTGGTGTTCCACTCGATACGGGTGGGCTCGATGCCGTGGTAGTCGCCCTCCAGGGAGTTGCAGTACTCCTGGGTTGTTACGGGGTAGGGGGTGCCCACCTCGGGCAGTGAGAGGTTGCAGGAGTTGAGTTCGAGTTTCAGTTCCTTCTCGCCCGCCAGATGGGTGCGATAGTAGCTGAGGTAGAAGCCTACCTTCTGGCTGTTGTTTAAGTTATTCCAGCCGTAGTCAGATATGTAGCGGAAAAACCAGTTGCCTTGGTTTTCGTGCACCTTCTCTACGCCAGCCTCGTAGTGTTCTTCGAATCTTGGGGTCACAAGAGTGAGCTCAGAGGGGTTGGACATCGTGTCGTAGATAGCCTCGTAGAGTCCGTCGAGCAGTTCGCACGAGGTCATCAGCAGCATACTGATTCCAATAAGTAGAATGCGTTTCATAGTTGGTATATTTTAAGTGGTGATCATTGTGGTTAGAAATTATAGGCGTAGTGCAGTGAAATGGTTGGAACGAAGGAGGTTACTTGTTCTGATTTGAAGGTGACGGAGTAGTCGGGAGAACCCATTGTGCCATTCTCGGTGGTTGTGCGTTTCTGTATGGTGCTCTGTTGCAGCATAAGACCCACTGCCACCGAGTTGTGCGCG
>JAGBYS010000217.1 GCA_017628675.1 Tidjanibacter sp. | reverse complement strand
TTTTGAATTCTGCATTTTATTCGTATCTTTGCGGGCTCATTGGGCTCTCGTGAAGAGTTCGGAGTGTATAAATGACCCTCGGGAAGGGTCGCAACAGATTAATACTTAAAAACTTACACAAATGTCTGTAAAAATTCGTTTGGCTCGCCACGGTAAGAAAGGTTACGCCTTCTACCACATTGTAGCCGCTGACAGCAGGGCACCTCGTGATGGTAAATTCATCGAGAAACTTGGTACCTACAACCCCAACACCAACCCCGCAACCATCGAGCTCAACTTCGACAGCGCTCTGGCTTGGTTGCAGAAAGGCGCACAGCCCACTGACACTTGCCGTGCAATCCTTTCGTACAAAGGCGTACTCTACAAAAAACACCTTATGGGTGGTGTAGCTAAGGGCGCTTTCGACGAGGCTACCGCAGAGGCTAAGTTCAACAAGTGGCTGGGTGAGAAGGACGCAAAGATCGCTGCCAAGAGTGGCAAGATCGCTGCTGACAAAGTAGCTGCTCACAAGGCTGCTATCGCCGAGGAGGCTAAGACCAAAGAGGCTATCGCTGCTAAGATCGCCGAGAAGAAAGCTGCTGCCGCTGCTGCAGAGGCCGAGGCTGCTGCCGAGGAGAACGCAGAGGAGGCCGCTCCCGCAGAGGAGGCTTAGTCCTTCACTGAGTTGGGACCGTGGGCAGAGTGTTGATGCTTTTTTAGGGGCACAAGGTAGAGAAGAGAGGGGATTCGGGCTATGGCTGGATTTGCAGTTGCTAAGGTTGGCAAGAGTTTCGGTACTCAGGGCCAGCTGACCATCAATCTCTACGACACTTTCCCTTCGGACTTCACAATAGAGGAACCGCTGTTTGTCTATATAGACAACCTGGCGGTTCCTTTGTTTTTTGACCACTTCGAGCGTAGGGGCAAGAGTGGGGGTGTGGTTGCCTTTGCCGACTTCGACACCGCCTACCGTGCCGCCGAGCTCATCGGCAAGGAGCTCTTTATGGGCCTGGAGGAGGAACTCCTGGGCATCGAGAGCGAAGAGGATGTGGAGGAGTTCTCGGACGACGACGAGCTCTACCTGGAGGACTTCGTGGGCTTTGAGGCCACCTTCGAGGGCCACGAGGAGAGTGGTAAGATTACCGATTTCGAGGAGAGCGACTGGAATCCTCTGTTTATAATTGAGATTGCGGGCAGGGAGGTTATGGTTCCCGCGGCGGATGACTTCATTGTGGAGTATTCTCCCAGTGGGCGTACGGTGCATTTTGAGTTGCCCGATGGACTACTGGACTTGAACTAAAAACTAAAAGTTATGAAGAGATTTATTGTTTTGGCCATTGCTTTCCTTGCGGCCTCTGCCTCTGTGGCCTCTGCACAGGAGAATGTTTGCTATGGAGGCCAGAAGGGCGATTTTGTATTCACGATTGGCAACTCCAGTGAGCTGGGTGGCAAGTATATGCTCTCCGACCGCTGGGCACTCGAGGCTGGTCTGCGTATTACGGTGCGTAGTCAAGAGACCTCGGTAGATTATGAGGATGTCGTAGGCTCCTCTTCGGACTATTTGCCTAACGACAATGGCTATAATAGTGCGAGTTTCGACCCCTCTCTCGAGGTGGGTGTAAACTATCTGCTTATGCCCGGAGAGCGTATGCAGGCCTATGTGGGGGGAGGTCTTCACGGAAATATTTATACCAGCAACACCACCTATCTGGATAACACCTCGACAGAGGGGTACGACAATAGTTTCACTTATGGTCTTTATGCTCTCTTTGGTGTGGAGTATTTCCT
>JAGBYS010000216.1 GCA_017628675.1 Tidjanibacter sp. | reverse complement strand
ACCGATACTATTGCCGTGAATGAGGATTGCACCCCCTTCCGTGAGGCCGATGGCAGCCTGCTGTTCCGCCCCGCAGGCCACGGTGCACTTATCGAGAACCTGAACGATAGCGACGCAGATCTCATCTTCATTAAGACCATTGATAATGTCGCACCCGACCACCTGAAGGGCGACACCATTAAATACAAAGAGGTTTTGGCAGGCCTTCTGGTGAGCCTCCAGAAGCGCATTTTCGGCTATCTGGAGCAGATTGAGAGGGGCACAGCCGACCTTCAGGAGATTATGACCTTCGTGGAGAAGGAGCTCTCGGTGGTACTTCCCGCCGAGGTGAAGGCTCTGGAGGGCGAGGCGCTCAAGGCAGAGTTGCAGAGGGTGCTGGATAGGCCTTTGAGGGTGTGTGGTATGGTGCGCAACGAGGGCGAGCCCGGTGGCGGACCCTTCTGGGCAGAGTCGGCCGACGGCACCGTGGCACTCCAGATTGCCGAGTCGTCGCAGATCTCGCCCGAGCAGAAGAATCTTATGGCCGAGGCTACCCACTTCAACCCCGTAGATCTGGTATGCGCTCCCCGCAACTGGAAGGGTGAGAAGTTCGACCTGAGGGGCTACACCGACCCCGCAACGGGCTTCATCTCCAGCAAGTCCAAGAGTGGCCGCACCCTCTTGGCACAGGAGCTCCCAGGCCTATGGAATGGCGCAATGTCCAACTGGAACACCCTCTTTGTGGAGGTGCCCATCTCGACCTTCTCACCCGTGAAGGTTGTGACCGACCTGCTCCGCCGTGAGCATCAATAAAGCAGAAACTCAAAAAAATAGTACTTAAAATCATAAAAACAGAACAATGGAGAATAAGAAATTACAGGAACTGACCGAGAAACTCTATGCAGAGGGTCTTTCCAAAGGCCGTGAGGAGGCCGAGAAAATGGTGGCCGAGGCTGAGGCTAAAGCCGCTTCGCTTGTGGCTGAGGCCGAGCAGAAGGCCGAGGCAATCGTGAAGGCGGCAGAGGCTAAGGCTGCCGAGCTGAAGAAAAACAATGAGACCGAGATGGCTCTGGCTACCCGTCAGGTGGTGGCTGCCCTCAAGGAGAATATCGCCAATCTGGTGGTGGCAAAGAGCACCGCTGGTGCTGTTCACGCCGCTCTTCTGGATGTGGAGTTCGTGAAGGAGATGCTCCTTGGCGTGGCACGCGGCTGGAATGGCGAGCGTGTGGCTCTGGAGGCCATCCTTCCCGCCCAGATGAAGGAGAAGTTCGAGGCTGAGGCCGAGGCTGCAGTGAAGGCTCTGCTGGCAGAGGGTATCGAGGTGGGCTACTCGGAGAAGGTGAAGAGTGGCTTCAAGGTGGCTCCCAAGGAGGGTGGCTACTACATCAGCTTCACCGAGGAGGACTTCAGCGCCCTCTTGGCCGAGTATCTGAAGGAGAAGGTTACCAAAATGCTCTACTAATACAGTCCAGACCACTATGGCTAAAAACTATTACTGCCTTGTTGCGAGTCTGAGGGACTACTCTCTGGATGGCGACCTGAAGGGCTTCGATGCACGCGAGATTATCGACGAGATTTCGGCCGAGCTGTCGCGTGAGGATGCCCGTGCGGTTGCCGGCTGGAGGTTGTTCCACGATGTGTGCAACCTGGTCAATATCCACAGCGGCAGGGAGAGCTTCTCGACGCTTGGCAACTTCTCGCGTGAGGAGTTGGAGGCCGAGCTTCAGGAGCCCCGTGAGCTGCCCCGTGAGCTGGCCGAGGTTATTGAGCTCTTTGGAGAGGTGAAGGGTGGGGAGGTAGATCCCGACGACGAGCGCCTCGGGAGAATCAACACCGAGGGTAGCTTCGCAGCGGAGCTCTATGCGGCCTACTATCGCTATTGCTCTCGCAGCGGCTGTCGCTTCCTTAGGGAGTGGAGCGAGGCCGATAGGAACCTGCGCAACATCACCGCCGCACTCACCGCTCGCACCAAGGGCCTTACCATTGGTGAGCAGATGGTGGGCACGGGCGAGATTGTGCAGCAGCTTCAGCGCTCCTCAGCGGCCGACTTCGGTCTGAAGGGCGAGATCGACTACATCGATAGCCTCATCTCGGCTCTGGGCGAGAACGACAACCTCCTGGATAAGGAGCACCGAATCGACCTGATTCGTTGGTCCATCTCGGAGAACCTCACAACCTTCGACTACTTCAACATCAACTTCCTTTTGGGCTACATCGTGCGCCTGGGCCTGGTACACCGCTGGGCAAGGCTCGATGCCGAGAGGGGCAAGGAGATGTTCCAGAGGCTGGTGGCAGGACTTGGTGCTACGGACCGCATCGCCGAGGCCGAGCGTCACTTTGCTGAGGAGTAGAGAGAGAATTTGCAGATAATTCAAAGAAAACAATAAAACAGATATTAATGAAAACTACTGGAAAAGTTCAAGGTATTATCTCCAACATCGTGATTGTGCGTACGGAGGGTGCTGTTTCGCAGAATGAGATTTGCTACATCACCGTCGGTGGCGTCAAACTGATGGCCGAGGTAATCAAAGTTACGGGTAAGGATGCCTACGTTCAGGTGTTCGACTCGACACGCGGCTTGAAGATTGGTACAGAGGTGGAGTTCGAGGGCCATATGCTTGAGGCCACTCTCGCTCCCGGTATCATCTCCCGCAACTACGATGGTCTTCAGAACGACTTGGAGCGTATGGAGAGCCTCTTCATTGAGCGCGGTACCAAGACCGACCCCATCGACTATGAGAAACTCTGGGACTATAAGCCCCTGGCAAAGGTGGGTGACATCGTCACCGCCGGCGACTGGCTGGGTGAGGTTCAGGAGCTGTGGGTTGCCCACAAGATTATGGTGCCCTTCACTATGGAGGAGAGCTACACCATCAAGTCGCTCGCCGAGGCTGGTGAGTACAATGTAAATAAGGTAGTGGCTGTGCTGACCGACTCGAAGGGCGAGGACCACGAGGTGACTATGGTGCAGCGCTGGCCCGTGAAGAAGGCCATCAAGGCCTACACCGCCAAGCCCCGTCCCAGCCGCATTATGGAGACCGGTGTGAGGGCTATTGACACCTTCAACCCCATTGCCGATGGCGGTACGGGCTTCATCCCCGGCCCCTTTGGTGCAGGTAAGACCGTGTTGCAGCACGCCATCTCAAAACAGGCCGAGGCAGACCTTATTATTATGGTAGCCTGCGGTGAGCGTGCAAATGAGGTTGTGGAGATCTTCGCCGAGTTCCCCCACCTGGACGACCCCCGCACTGGCCACAAACTTATGGAGCGTACGACCATCATCTGTAACACCTCCAATATGCCCGTAGCTGCTCGTGAGGCGTCGGTTTACACCGGTATGACCATCGCCGAGTACTACCGTGCTATGGGTCTGAAGGTGCTGCTGCTGGCCGACTCGACTTCGCGTTGGGCACAGGCCCTCAGGGAGATGTCGAACCGTCTGGAGGAGCTTCCCGGTCAGGATGCGTTCCCTATGGACCTTTCGTCCATCATCTCGTCGTTCTACGCAAGGGCAGGTCTTGTGCACCTGCGCAGCGGCGCTACCGGCTCGGTAACCTTCCTCGGTACCGTATCGCCTGCGGGTGGTAACCTCAAGGAGCCCGTTACGGAGTCGACCAAGAAGGCCGCAAGGTGTTTCTATGCACTCTCGCAGCAGCGTGCCGACTCGAAACGCTACCCCGCAATCGACCCCCTGGATAGCTACTCGAAATATCTGGAGTATCCCGAGATTGTGGACTACCTGGATGAGCACATCGAGGAGGGCTGGGTCAAGAGCGTAATGGAGGGCAAGACCCTTGTTCGTAGGGGCAAAGAGGCCGCCGAGCAGATCAACATCTTGGGTGACGACGGTGTGCCCGTTGAGTACCACGAGATGTTCTGGAAGAGCGAGCTCGTAGACTTTGTCATCTTGCAGCAGGACGCATTTGACGACATCGACGCCAACTGCCCCATCGACCGTCAGAAGTATATGTTCGACTTCGTGATGGAGGTGTGTCGCAAGCAGTATGGCTTTGCCGAGTTTGAGGATTGCTCCGCCTTCTTCAAGAACCTCATCAACCTCTTCAAGCAGCTCAACTACACCGTGTGGAAGAGCGAGGAGTTTGCAAAATATGAGTCCGAGATTAGGGCTTTGGTAGCAACCAAATAAAAACGAAGGAGAGAAAAAGTTATGACTACAAAAGCATTTCAGAAGATATACACCAAGATTGACAACATCACAAAAGCTACCGTCAGCCTCCGCGCCACAGGTGTGGGCAACGACGAGCTTGCAACCGTTGGTGGCCACCTCGCCCAGGTGGTGAAGATTATGGGCGACCAGGTGACCCTCCAGGTATTCGAGGGCACCGAGGGTATCTCGACCGATGCAGAGGTTGTGTTCCACGGCGTGCCTCCCACGCTGAAGGTGGGCGACGGTCTTGCCGGCCGCTTCTTCAACGCCTATGGTGAGCCTCTGGAGGGCGGTGCACCCGTTGAGGGTGAGGAGAGGGAGATTGGTGGCCCCACCGTGAACCCCTTCCGTCGCCGTCAGCCCTCGGAGCTCATCGCTACCGGTATCGCAGGTATCGACCTGAACAACACCATCGTGTCGGGCCAGAAGATCCCCTTCTTCGCCGACCCCGACCAGCCCTACAACCAGGTGATGGCCAATGTGGCACTCCGTGCTAAGGCCGACAAGATCATCCTCGGCGGTATGGGTATGACCAATGACGACTTCCTCTACTTCAAGAACCTCTTCGAGAACGCAGGTGTCTTGGATAGGATTGTCTGCTTCGTGAACACCACCGAGAATCCTCCCGTGGAGCGTCTGCTGGTGCCCGATATGGCCCTCACGGCTGCCGAGTACTTCGCTGCCGACAAGGGCGAGAAGGTTCTGGTACTGCTCACCGATATGACCCTCTACGCCGACGCGCTTGCTATCGTGTCGAACCGTATGGACCAGATTCCCTCGAAGGACTCTATGCCCGGCTCGCTCTATTCGGACCTTGCGAAGATCTACGAGAAAGCCGTGCAGCTCCCCTCGGGTGGCTCGATTACCATCATCGCTGTGACCACTCTCTCGGGTGGCGACATCACCCACGCAATTCCCGATAACACGGGTTACATCACCGAGGGTCAGCTCTTCCTCCGTAACGACACCGACACCGGTAAGGTTATCGTTGACCCCTTCCGTTCGCTCTCGCGTCTGAAACAGCTGGTTATCGGCAAGAAGACCCGCGAGGACCATCCTCAGGTTATGAACGCCGCCGTGCGACTCTACTCGGACGCTGCAGGTGCGAAGACCAAGTTGGAGAACGGTTTCGACCTTTCGGACTACGACGAGCGTGCTCTGGCATTTGCTAAGGAGTACTCCGACAAGTTGCTCTCGATCGATGTAAACATCGACATCACCGAGATGCTTGATACCGCTTGGGCTCTGTTTGCCAAGTACTTCAAGAAGTCGGAGGTTACCATTAAGTCGGAGCTCGTAGAGAAGTACTGGAAATAATTTATTGTCTTTTCGGCTCTTTTTCCTTTTCGGCTCGGTCACATAGTTCCGCTATGCTCCCTCGCCGGAAAAGAAAAAATACCTCGAAAATCCAACAAATTTGAAGTTGAGGTTTTGGAGGATTAGTCCGAAAAGCAACAAATTAACCGTGATAGATAAAACCATTCTAAACAACAGAATTAGATGGCAATAAAGTTTCAATATAATAAGACATCGCTCGGCGAACTCGGCAAGCAGCTCAAGATGCGCCAGAAAGCCCTCCCTACCATCAAGAGTAAGGAGTCGGCTCTGAGGGTGGAGGTGTCCGCCGCCAAGGATAAGGCGGAGGGATACCAGCGCCGCATAGAGGAGCTTATGGCCCGCTATGACTATATGGCCTCGCTGTGGGGAGAGTTTGAGAGCGACCTTCTGGAGGTGAAGGATGTCGTGCTGGGGGTCAACAAGATTGCCGGCGTGAAGATTCCTGCGCTCAAGGAGGTCATCTTCGAGCAGCGTCCCTACGACCTCTTCTCATCGCCTGCGTGGTACGCCGACGGTGTGGAGGTCCTCAAGTCGATAGCCCGTCTGGGCATCGAGTTTGAGGTCTTCCAGAGGCGTACGGAGCTTCTGGACCACGCTCGCAAGAAGACCACTCAGAAGGTCAATCTGTACGAAAAGGTGCAGATTCCGGGCTATGAGGATGCAATTAGGAAGATTAAACGATTCCTGGAGGATGAGGAGAACCTTTCCAAGAGCGCCCAGAAGATTGTTAAGACCAAACACGAACAAAATCCTGTCCAAGAGTTATGATAGTAAAGATGAACAAATATACTCTTGTGCTCTATCATAAGGCACAGGAGGAGTTCCTGGCTCGTTTGCAGGAACTCGGCGTTGTGGACATCACAACCGCTGGATGGGAACCCAATGAGAAAGAGCGTGAGGTGCTTGGCCAGATTGAGGCCCACAAGGCCGCAACCGAGAGCTTCACAGCCCTCAAGAAGAATCCTGCCTACCAGGGTGGTGAGCCCTTCGCCTCGGGCGAGGAGGCCTATGAGCAGTATGTAGCCGCCTCGAGTCACCTCGAGAGCCTCGGAGTGCAGATTGCCAAGGCCACCAAGGAGGCCGAGGAGCTGGCTATGTGGGGCGACTTCACCCCCTCGACTATCGAGCAGCTTGCCAGGGAGGGCATCGTGCTCTACTTCTACTCCTGCTACACCAACGAGTTTGTGCAGGGTATGAAAGTGTGGGGCGAGCAGTACACCGTTGAGCCCATTGCAGAGCACAACGGCACCACCTACTTCGTGGCCGTAGGCCGCCAGGGTGAGCCCGCACCCCAGATTGACGCACAGCCCGTAAGGACTCCCAAGCTCAACGCCTCGGAGAAGTATGCCGAGGTGAAGGCTCTGGAGGCCGAGAAGGCAGAGTGGGACAAGGTTATGGCCCGCTGTGTGGCAAGCCAGGAGCTCATCGCCGACCACGCCAACGGACTCAAGGATGAACTCCAGTTCAGCCAGGTGAGCCGTTGTGGCGATAAGGAGGCTGAGGGCAAACTCATCGTACTTCAGGGTTGGGCTCCCGAGGAGAACGCCGCCGAGGTTGACGCTATGCTGGAGGCCGAGGGCGATGTGATCTTCGTGAAGGAGAAACCCACAATGGAGGACGACACCCCCGTGAAACTCAAGAACGGCTGGTTTGCCAAACCCTTTGAGTTCGTGGGCGACTTCTATGCTGTTCCCAAGTATGGCACTATGGACCTTACGAGGTACTTTGCACCCTTCTATATGCTCTTCTTCGGCTTCTGTATTGGCGATGCGGGCTACGGTGCAACATTCTTCCTCATTGGTCTGTTTATGTATCTGAAGAAGATGAAGGGTATGGGCCTCATCTCCCAGCTTGTTATGTGGTTGGGTCTGGGCTCGGTGCTCTTTGGTCTGTTGGTGGGTAATGTCTATGGCGTTTCGCTCATCGGCAAGGGCGTGCCCGAGTGGTACGACAATGCGATGCAGACCATCAACGACCAGCTCTTCTATATCGCTCTTGGCTGCGGTATTGTGCAGATCATTTTCGCACTGGTGCTCAATGTGATAAACACCACGATTGCCTACGGATTTAAGTACTCGTTTGGCACTCTGGGTTGGCTTATCATCTTGGTGGACTGCCTCTTGGCATTCCTGCTGCCGATGGTGGGTGTTGAGGGCTTCGGCTTCTCGTCGCCCTTGTGCCTGGGTATCTTGGGCGTGGGTGCAGTCCTGATGCTGCTCCTTAACAACCCCAACCGCAACCCGCTCGTTAACTTCGGCTCGGGTCTGTGGGATACCTACAACAACCTCACAGGTCTGTTGGGCGATGTACTTAGCTATGTCCGTCTGTTTGCAATCAGCCTTTCGGGTGGTGCTCTGGCGGTGGTGTTCAACGACCTTGCAGGCAGCCTTGCTCCCGATACCCCCGGATTGCGCCAGTTGGTGATGTTCCTCATCCTGGCCTTCGGTCACGGTATCAACATCTTTATGTCGGCCATTGGTGCCTTCGTTCACCCTATGCGACTCACCTTCATTGAGTTCTACAAGAACGCAGGTTTCGAGGCTTCGACCCGAATTTACACCCCTTTCAGGAAACAAAAACAAAACTAAATTTAATAAATTAACAAACTAAAAACATTTTAAGATTATGAACATTATTCTTGCTTACATTGGTGTAGTGCTTATGGTTGCACTCTCCGGTATTGGTAGTGCCTACGGTACTTCGATTGCTGCTAACGCAACTGTTGGCGCTATGAAGAAGCGTATGAACTCGTTTGGTCAGTCGATGATTCTTTCGGCACTGCCCGCAACTCAGGGTCTTTATGGTTTTGCTGCATTCTTCTTCGTGCAGAACTACCTGACCGATGGTATCACCCTTATGCAGGCTGCTGCTATCTTCGGTCTTGGTCTTACCGTAGGTATGGTATGTTTGTTCTCGGCTCTTCGCCAGGGTCAGATTTGTGCCAACGGTATTGCTGCCATCGGTGGTGGTTACGATGTAATGGGTAAGACCCTTCTTCTGGCCGTATTCCCCGAGCTCTACGCAATTATCACCGTTGCTGTTACCTTCCTTGTAACCGGCCTTATGGGTGATCCCGTAGTTGCTACTGAGGTTGTTGAGGCTGCTGCTGAGGTAGCTGCTGAGGCTGCTGCAGTGCTCTAATTTTAGCACCCACATAAACACAAGAGCCCGCCAAGTGTTTGGCGGGCTCTTGTGTTTATTGCTACCCAGTAAAACGAATTATCCACTCGTTAGAAATTCTTGCCAAAACTCAGATAGAGGCCGCCCACGGGTGAGTGGTTGGTGCCGCTGGCAAGCACCGTGAGGGGTCCGAGTGAGGTGTTGTAGGTGTACTTCAGACCAAAGCCCACGAGCGCCTCCTCGCCACGGAACATACGGCGGAAGTCGTCGTGCTGTATCAGTCCATTGCAGATGGCCGAGAGATAGTGGCTGCCGGAGATCTTCATCCTCGCCTCGAGGGCTGCAACCATCACCGAGTTGTCGAACTGCTCGATGTGCTGTATGCCGACAAAGGGCATCTGCTGGGGTATGTACCTTGCGGGGAGTATGCCTCCCATAGCGTTGCGATAGGGGTAGGTGGGGTTGGGGCCTATGAGTGTGCGACCATAGAGCGAGGGCACCACCGTGATCCAATCATTTACGGGAAGGGCCCCCGTGAGCCTATATTGAAGGGCAGCAAAGGGGGTGTGATGATGCACCTCAAGGCCGTTGTTGGTGTGGAGCCTGTAGGAGATGTCGAGCGACCAGCCCTCCGTGGGGATGTAGGCGTCGTTGAGGTTGTCGTAGTGGCCCGAGAGGTCGTAGTTGATGTATCCCTCCGACTCGGCCTCAATCATACCACCCTCGTAGAATGTTTCGTGGAAGTCGAAGATGTCGCCCGAGATGCCTGCCGAGAGGTTGAAGTTGCGCAGATAGATGTCGGCGAACTTGAAGCCCAGGTTGTGGAGGTTGAAGGTGGAGGTGTGGGAGCGCCTGTCCGCCTTGTAGAAGGCGAAGTTGTTGTACTGGTAACGGTAGTGGAACGAGAACTCGCCGAAGAAGACCCTGCTGCTGGAGGCCTCGACCTCAAAATAGGGGTTGTCGTTCAGGCGTGTGGTGAGTGCAATCTTGGGCTTGAAATAGTTGCCACGCAGGGTTATCTCGGTGCCCAGCAGGAGCGATGCGAGCTCTTGAGAGTCGAAGCGGAAGCCGACGTGCACCGAGGTGTTCTGCCTCTCGTCGACGCTGATGGTCAGGTCGTAGGGGGGCTCACTCGATAGCGAGTAGGTCACAAAGTCGAAGCCTCCGAGGGTGCGGATGCGCTCAATGTTGCGGTTGAACTCCTCGCGTGTGACGGTGGTGTAGGGCTTCAGGTCCAGAAAGTCGTTGATGAGCCTTATCTCGGAGCGAGAGAAACCTTTGAGGTTTATGCCCCCAATCCTAAGGAGTGTCTGATTGGAGTAGTGGCGGTCACGCTTGGGCGGACGGTAGCCCTCGGGCAGGCCTATCTCCTTGCGGAGCTTCTGGAGGCCCTCACGGTGACGGTCGGCCTCACGCTGGCCACGCATCACAAGCGAATCGACAGCCTCGGTGTTGAAACTCGCAGCCGTGTAGGGTGCCACCTCGGGGTGGATGTAGTAGTCACACAGGGCCACATTGCGGTTGTAGTTGTCGCGCCCGAGGAAGGTTGTGAGCTGCTCGAAGATGAGCACCATATTCTCAATATCGCCATTGGTCCTCAGGCCGTCCGTGAGGTCCACACCGATGACTATGTCGGCACCCATATCCTTGGCCACATCCACGGGAAAGTTGTTGTAGACGCCGCCGTCGACCAGCACCATATCCTGATACTTTACGGGTTTGAAGACCCCCGGAATGGACATACTCGCCCTTATGGCGGCAGCCAGATTGCCACCACGGGCCACATACTCGCTGCCGGTGTTCATATCGTAGGAGATGCACGCAAAGGGGATTGGGAGCGAGTCGAAGGAGTCCATATGCTGATAGCCCAGCAGCAGTTCGCTCAGCTGGTCCATAAACCTGTCGCCACGGACTATGCCGCTCGGTAAGGTGATGTTGTCGGTCGAGAGGAGCAGGTCGAACATATAGGCGTCGTCCTTTTTCTTGTCGGCAAAGAGTTGCCTCTCACGCGAGTGGCGATCGGTGAAGATGTCGAACCAATTCATCGAGGTGTAGAGCTCCTCGATCTCCTCCACGCTGTAGCCCACCGCATAGAGGCCGCCAATGATGGAGCCTATGGAGGTGCCGGCTATGTAGTCGATGGGGATGCCCGCCTCCTCGATGGCCTTGATGACCCTCAGGTGGGCAGCACCCTTGGCGCCACCACCGCTCAGCACAAGGCCTACACTCTTGCGCCCAGGGGCCGCAGGGTCGTCTATCGCGGGGCGTTGTGCCGAGGCTGCCAGAGGAGCGGCGGCCAGCAGTAGCACAGCCAAAATCTGTTTGATGATTGCTTTCATTTGTGTTTTATAGTTGGAATTATCGGTGTGGGGGGATGAAAGAAGGCCACCCGAAAAGAGGGGTGGCCTTTGCTGTGTTGCTTGGGGGAGGGCTGCCGGTAGCGCCCAACCCACGGAGTGTTGTGCTCTACTCGTAGCTGCCCGACTTGAGCATTGCCACCTCTTTCTCGGTGAGGAAACGCCACTCGCCACGCTTGAGTTTCTGCTTGGTAAGGCCCGCAAAGTAGACCCTGTCGAGCTTGCCTACGTGGTAGCCCATATGCTCAAACATACGACGCACGATACGGTTACGACCCGAGTGAATCTCGATGCCCACGGCATTCTTCATCTTGGGGTCCTCCACATAGCAGATGTCGTCGGCGGCGATGTCGCCATCCTCGAGGGTGATACCCATAATCATCTGCTCCATATCGCTACGGGTGAGGTGCTTGTCGAGGCTCACCTGGTAGATTTTCTTCTTCTCATAGGTGGGGTGGGTGAGCTTCTTGGCCAGATCGCCATCGTTGGTCAGCAGCAGCACGCCCACGGAGTTTTTGTCCAATCGGCCCACGGGGTAGATGCGCTCGGTGCAGGCGTTCTTCACCAGATCCATAACGCTCTTGTCGGCGTGGGGGTCATCGAGAGTGGTCACAAAGCCTTTGGGCTTGTTCATCACGATGTAGACCTTCTTCTCGTTCTTGATCTGCTCGCCATTGTAGCACACCACATCCTCGGGCATAACCTTGCTGCCGAGCTCGGTGACAACTACGCCATTGACGGTGATCTCGCCACGGGTGATGTACTCGTCGGCCTCCCTACGCGAGCAGATGCCCGACATCGAGATGTAGCGGTTCAGGCGGATAGCGCCCTCCTGCTGAGGTGCCTCATAGCTGGGGTAGTTCTCCAGGGTGTACTGGTTGGCGGTATTGACGAAGCTCTTTGGCTCCGAACGGCGCTCGCCGAAGGGTTTGCGACCTGCGGGCTTGGCACCTGCTCTCTTGAAGCCGCCCTCGCGGTTAAATGAACGCTCACGGTTGCCATAGGGGCGCTCCTCACGGTTGAAGTTGCGCTCACGATTGAAACCGCCCTCGCGGTTAAACGAGCGCTCCTCACGACCAAACGAACGCTCCTCGCGGTTGCCGTAGCCGGGGCGCTCCTCACGATTGAAGTTGCGCTCACGCTGCTGGTAGCCGCCCTCGCGGTTAAACGAACGCTCACGGCCGAAGCCACCACGCTCCTCACAGTTGAAGTTGCGCTCACGACCAAATCCGCCACGCTCCTCGCGGTTGCCGTAGCTGGGGCGCTCCTCGCGATTAAACGAGCGCTCCTCGCGATTAAACGAGCGCTCACGCTGCTGGTAGCCACCCTCGCGGTTGAACGAACGCTCACGGCCAAAGCCGCCACGCTCCTCACGGTTGCCATAGCTGGGGCGCTCCTCACGGTTGAAGTTGCGCTCACGACCAAATCCGCCACGCTCGCCGCCCTCACGGTTACCATAGGGTCGCTCGGAGCGGAACTCTGCCTGACGGCGGTTGCGCTCGGTTAGCTGATTATCGCGTGTGAAATTGGGATTGTAGGAGTGGCGCTTCTCGGTGCGCTCCTCGCCTACAGATTGGCGTGAGGAGGAGAATACAGCGTCGTTACTCCTGCTGGTTGTTCTTGTTCTTTTGTCTTTGGTGAAAGCTTTGTAGCTCTCCTCTTGTTCAGAGTGTGCCCTCACGGGTGAGTCTGTCTTGATCATTGTTGTAATATGTAAGGTGTTGTAATTGTGGTGCAAATGTAATTATTTTTTTGATTTATACGCCCCGCGCCACAATTTTATTGTGCCCGTGTGGCTCTTTCGGCCCAAAGAATCAAATTTTATGCCCATAAGACCATAGAAATTCAAAATTCAAAATTGAGATAACAAGGGTAACAAGAATTCCTGGAACCATTGTAGTAAAAAACCAAAGGCTGACCTTCATTGGGTCAGCCTTTGGTTTTTGTTTATTGTTGGAGTTCTCTTTAGAACCTGCCTACATTGTAGTAGATGTCCTTACCCTCGGGGGTATACATAGCCTCCAGGCGGGCAGCGAAGTGCTCCTCTACCTTGCCACGAACAACCTTCATAGTGGAGTTGATCAGGTGGTTCTGCTCGGTGAAGGGCTCATCCAGCAGCGCAAAGGTTGCGGGCAACCAACGCTCGGGGAACTGACCCTCATACTTGCCACCTTTCTTATACTCGTTCAGGTCGGCCTGTACCATCTCGATGATCTTCCTCTGGCCCTCCTCGCTATCGAGCGAGAGTTTCAGGGGAGCGAGAGCAGCCTTCATAGCCTCCTTGTTGGGGGAGATGAGAAGGGTGGTGTAGGGATCCTGGTTGTTGTGGAGAATTGCGTGGTCGATGAACTTCGAGGTAGAAACATAGGCCTCCTCGATGCCCTCGGGGCAGTATTTCTCGCCGTCGGCAGCAATCAGAAGGCTCTTGAATCGGCCGTAAACATACAGTAGGTCGCCCTTGATGGCACCCATATCGCCGGTGTACAACCAGCCGTCCTTCACGGTGTCGGCGGTGGAGCTCTCGTTCTTCCAGTAGCCCATCATCACATTCTCGCCCTTGCAGACCATCTCGCCCTTCTCGCCCTCGGGAAGCTCGTTGCCGTCGGGATCGCAGATCTTCATCTCGAAGGGTTTAACCATCACGCCGCTCGAGCCGAACTGGTACCTGCGGGGACCGTTGGAGGAGATAACGGGGGTTGCCTCGCTCAGGCCGTAGCCCTGGAACATAGGCATACCCACTGCCATAAAGAATACCTGCAAATCTTTGTCCAAGAGTGCGCCGCCGCCAACGAAGAATTTCAGCTCGCCACCGAAGCCCTCGCGAACTTTCGAGAAGACGAGTTTGTCGAAGAACCAAACGAGGGGTTTGCGCAGAGCCTTCAGACCCTTGCCACGCTCCTTGTCGCTGTTGCCGTTGTAGGCAATGGCGTTCTTGAGGCCCCAGTTGTAGAGGGTCTCCACGAATTTACCTTTAGCCTTGATGCTGGTCTCGATGTTCTTCTTGAAGTTCTTTGCCAGAGTGGGCACCGAGAGGATGATGTGGGGTTTAATCTCCTTGATGTTGATGGGGATATTCTTGAGGGTGGCGTTGCCGGTCTTTCCGGTCTGAACGGTGGCCACCTGTGCGCCCTTGTGCATAAAGATGTAGAAGCCTACAACGTGTGCAAAGCAGTGGTCCAAGGGGAGGATGATCAGGGTACGCCAGTCGCTCTGGATGTCCATCAGAGTGAGCGACTGCTCCACATTGGCGGTGTAGTTGCGGTGCGACAGACATACGCCTTTGGGGTCGGCGGTGGTACCGCTGGTGTAGGTGATGGTTGCCAGGTCGTCGTTCTGGATAGCCTGACCAATCTTGAGGAAGCCCTCTTTGTCCTCTGCGAGGAGCTCACGACCCAGGGCCCTCACATCGTCCATCAGGATCTCTTTCTCCTGCAGATCCTCAATGGGGTCGATGACGATAACCTTCTGGATGAGGGGAAGGTCGTTGATGATGCGACGGATCTTGGGGAGCTGTCCTTTCGATACGATAATCCATTTCGAGTCGGAGTGCCTCAGACGGAACAACAGGTCGTTGCTCTCCTCGAGTTTGATGGACAGGGGCACATTGGCAGCGCCTGCGTAGAACATTGCAAGCTCCGACATAATCCACATATTCCTACCCTCCGAGAGGAGCGACATATTGTCTTTGGGTGCTACGCCGAGTTTCACAAGACCTGCACCAATCTCATAGACGATATCGCGAGTCTGGGTGTAGGTGGTGTCGGTCCAGGTGTTGCCAATCTTCTCCTTCAAGAATACATTGTTTGGATAGTTGGCAACTGCGCCTTCAAAAAGGTCAACCAGTGTCTTTTTCATAGTTTCTCTGTTTTTTGTGTTAGCTTTATATCTTCTTTTTTCGATT
>JAGBYS010000215.1 GCA_017628675.1 Tidjanibacter sp. | reverse complement strand
TGTGGTAACCCGCTTCACCTCGTGTAGTAGGGATGAGAAGCGCTACAACGGTCAGTATCCTGTTATCGCCAAGTTGCTGTCGGTGTGTAACCTCGTTACAATTCTCTGCGACGGCTACTACAACGACATCGTGGATTCGAAGCAGTATTCGGACAGCGAGATCAAGGCCTTTTCGAGCGCAATCTATGATAAGTATATCTCCAGGCCCGAAATTGTCAATGCGAAAATTTCTGCAGATGAGGTTCTTGATATTAAATCCTATTTAGCCAAATTTGTCAATTCGCTCCAGAATCTCTGCAAGTCGAGTTATTTCGAGACGGTTGCGCTGATTATCGATAAAGTGCCCCACCAGGAGTGGATTGACGTATTCAAATATCTGTGGCACGAGAATCCCATTCTGTCGGCCCTCTTTTCACGATTGGTAATCGCTATGGAGCGCCTATCGTTTTCCAACGAGGTTTACACATCCATTGATGCAGTTGAGCACCATGGTGACAACAAGAATACTATCTTGAGTGTAAGCTGTCTGAATGGCCTTGACGAGATTGAGTGGGACAAGACCTGTGATGTCTACATCAGGCAGTCCGAGTGCGAATTCCTGAAGGTGCCCAACTTCCTCAAGAGTGAGCTATGTGCAATCTGTTCGGAGGTTATCTTCAAGATCGAAAAGGAGTATCTGTCGATTGAGACCCCATATTACTACGAGCCCAATGGATGTGACATCGTTGGCAATATGCCTGTTGAAACCAAGAGCAAACTGCCTAACCGTGTGACCAAAGACCTCCTGCTGACAAGCGATCTGCTGGATTTCCCCGGTGCCCGTAATAGGCTCAAAGTTATGGAGAGGATGCTAGAAAATCAGTCGATGGACGACGACGGCATCTCCAACAGCGTTCAGCTGTTGTTGCGTGGTAAGGTTGCCTTCCTGTTTAACCACTACAGCGACTGCCGCATCATCAACATCCTGCTCTTCTGCCACGACAACGAGAACCCATCGGTTACCGATATGTACAGTATGATCAACGGCTGGGTGGAGAACTATGTGGGCAGGAACTCTGCAGAGAGGCGAGAGACCATCAGCAACTACGGAGGCGTTGCCCCCTTGTTTGTGGTGGGTACCAAATTCAATGTGGATATGATCTACGCCGACAATAAGGTGCTCAACTCGGATACCGCATTGGCTCAGCGTTGGACCGGACGTTTCAATACCATTCTCTACACACCGGTATTCAAGGCAGGGGATGTGGATTGGTTCAGGACCTGGGATGCCCCTGGTTCGACCTTTAAGAACTGCTATATGCTGCGAGATTTCAAATACTCGGCCGATACTGGTTCGGGCAGCAAGCTCTACAACGGTTTCGTGGAAGACGACCCCCTATCCTTCGAGAAAGAGTTGCTCCTGCCTACCGACTTCTATCAGGCACTCAAGAGATCTTTCGTTGAGAACCCAGATGTTCAGAAATTCTTTGAGGACCCCGCATTGGCATTCGACGTTGCTGCCTCCAAGAATAATGACGGCTCTCTCAACATCATTGGCAACTTGAGCATAGTTGCTCGCAATGCAAACAAAGCCCGTGCGGCACAGTTTGCCTCCGAGATGGCCATCATCAAGAGCTCTATCCACAAGCAGATGGCAAGCTACTATGTTCCCGAGGATAGCACCGAAATTATCCTTGAGAATGTTCGTAAAGCAACCGCAATGGTTAGGGAACTCGATTTCACTTGCAACAACGACAACTATTTCTTCGGCCACTTGATTCAGGCTCTTCAGCTCACCGAGGCAGAGTGTCTTAAAATTGTCCACAGCTTGCTCTACAACTCCCAGCTGGCAACTACCGTCAACGAGTTCAGGGAGTATGAGCTCATTAGGATTCGTTGCGACGACTTTAGGGGTTGTCTCTCCGACAAAGATAGGATGAAGGTGGTCATGAATACCTACGGATTTGCCTCCGAGTCGGAAGCGCAGCTATATCTGTCGAAACGTTCAATCAACTGCAAACTGCTCTTTAGCGGCGAGTACAAGAAGAAGATGAACTCCTCAGTAATTGTGAGCGAGGTGCTCAACTACTGGCAGCAGAAGATTAAGTCCATCGACTTTATGAACACCTTTGCGGGCGAGTGTGGTTTCGACTCAATTGTGATGAGTAATTTTGTGGACAATATTTGGGTTTGTATGCGTGCGCTCGACATTCCCAATGAGTTGGAAACCTCCATCGCAGAGTATGTGAATGTGATGGACCCAAGCACCATCAACGAGCTGATGGTTGCCGACATTCTGGCCTCCACAATTAGTGAGTTCATCACCGATTTCGGTTACAGTCGTCTCTCCAAGGAGCAGAAAGCAAAGGCATTTTCGCTCGCAAGCAGCCTCCACCTGCCCGAGTTCAAATACATCCGCTCAGAGAAGAAGTCATACTACAACGATGAGGAGCTGACTAAACTGTTTGATGAGATGAATAGCAATCCCAAATCGCTCACCTCCTCATTTGAGAATAACTACTACTCATGGATTGAGTATATGATGGTGTCGCACATCATCCACCTGCAGGTGCCCGAGTATGACATTGAGGAGAATGCGAAGTTGTTTGAATTGTTGAAGAAATTGGCATAAGCACTATGAAACGCATTTTTTTCGGACCTAAAGGCAACGTCGACTGGCACGAGTTTATTTGGAATCCGTGGGGATTCTTCAAATATTTGCTTCGTTGGTTGCTCTTCATAGCTCTCCTTGCAGCCCTAGTGTGGCTCATAAGCCTCTTCCACGAGTGGCAAAGAAGACGCGACCCGATTCTCTTCCCTCCACACAGGGATAGTCTTATTATGCCTGATACAACAACTCGTATCGTTAGGAACATCCCCAATCCAGGTCGCAACCTTCCCGCACCACCCGAAAATGTGTTGCCTCCAATCGATGATGACGACATCGTTGATGACGAGAATGGTCGCCGCATCGTAGGCAATAAGCTGGGCGTGATTCTGGATGCAAACCCACAAGAGGATACCTATCGTAAGTGGGCCGACGCCTTCAAAGCGGCCTACCCCGAGGAGGACTACAAGGTCGTCTATTACAACCAATTCACAAACCTCCTGAGGATTCAGGTTCCAACTGACGAGCGCACACGAGTATTGAATGAGTTGCCTAGGAAAATTCCAGACATCTCATTCAAGGTGTTTCCAGACGCTATTCTCGAGGTGGCGGCAGTACCCTCCGACCCCGCTTTTGGAGCAAACGAGAGGTATGACTGGTATCTGGAACCCATCCAAGCCTATAAGGCGTGGGATGTGACTATGGGTAAGGAGTATGTTGTTGTGGCTATTGTGGATAGCTCTTTTGACCTGTATCACGACGAGCTCAATAGCGACAGAATTGTTCTCCCCTATTGTGTAACACGAGAAAGTGGAAATGTGGCCCCCTCCTCTCCCAGAGATGTACACGGCACGATGGTCGCATCGATGGCTATCGGTGGTGTGAACAACGATCGTGGTCTGTCGGGTATCGCTCCTAATTGTAAATTTATGCCCATCAGCCTCGGTCAGGAGCCCTTCACCACCTTCTCCATCATCAGCGGCGCTCTATATGCAATATATCAGGGTGCAGATG
>JAGBYS010000214.1 GCA_017628675.1 Tidjanibacter sp. | reverse complement strand
GTCAGGTCGCCAATCAGCACACGGCTGGCGGTTTCATCGAGGCTTGCAGTGAAGGATACACCCTCACTGCGATTTGCCTCGATATTCTCTTCAATTTCATTGTTACATGCTACAGCGCCCAAAGCAACGATAGCACTAACCAATATATAAAATATCTTTTTCATTTGTTTATTCTAAAAGTTTGTGTTTCGCTTAACATTTGGGGATTACCAAATAACAATCTCGCCTTCAACATCGGCGCTGAAACCGCTATTTGCAGTACCCTCAACAGTTACGGTTGCTTTGCCACCCTTCACTGCATAAAGACCGTTCATACCAGTCTGCGAGCAGTGCTTGTCAAAATAAACAACAGTGGTTGCATAAGTAGCATCGATCTCCACACCGGCCTTATTGGTAGTGGTAGAGGTGTAGGTACAACCCTTGTACTCAATATCCAGATCGCCACCTGTAGCGTAAACTTTAGCCGCACGGTCAACACCGCTGAAGGCACACTTGTTGAAGATAGCCTTGTTTACGCCATATACGAACGAAGCGTAGTTGCCGCTAACGGGGCTCACAAACTCACACTCGTTGAAGGTGTAGTTACCATTGCCGTTCAAAGTTGCCTGACCCTCAAAAGCACACTTCTCAAATACGATATCGTCACCGTGTACGAAGCCCGACTTAATCCAATCAATGCTGGTGGGCAGCTGGATTGCAAGATTCTTGAAGGTGATCTTCGAGCCACCGAGCTGGTAAGCCTCATCGTTACCGGGAACAAAGTTGCGGGTGCTCAAAGCAGCATTTGCGGTAACACCGGTGATGGTACCGTTATAGCCGGCCAAAACAACATCTTTCAGGTCGATTGCGCCTGCCACATAGATCTCAGCCTCTTTTGCCTCAACGGCAGCCTTGAACTGAGCAGCGGTAACAATGAACTTCACGCCGTCTACAGTGAGAGTCAGCCATTCACCAAAGGCAGCCTTGTTGTTCCAGAGCGACGAACCGCTATTGAGACCAGTGGGGAAACCGGTAGCGGTGCAGCCATCAATATTAACGACGAATTTCGCACCATTTGCGGTATTGATGTCAATTGCAGTTACGGGTTTGCCATCCCAAGTGGTAGCCTGTTTAGCAGCCTCGAAAGTACAATCCTTGATGTTTACATTGTAGGTACCGGGACCCTCAGCATAAACCTGAAGAGCCTTACCCTGCGATGCAGCGAAGTAGCAACGCTCAATCTCTACATTCGATGCGTAGGTGTAGAGGTAGCCATTCAGAGGATCGATGGTACAATCGTAGAAGTAGTGGGGAGCACCGCTGTGGCAGTAGAACTGACCAACAATCTTACTGTTGCGGAAAGTAACCGATTTAGCAGCGCCGAAACCACCATAGTAACCCTCGTTTACGGTAGTGTAGTTGAGGTCCTCGAGGACGAGGGTCATACCGGTTGCGTAGTTACCTGGGAGCTGATTATTGTTGTTAGCATTCTTGGTGCCATTGACGATGGTCTTATCCTTACCTGCACCCTTGAGGGTTACAGCGATATTATTGCCAAGACCCTCGGGCAGAGTGTGAGTACCCTCGTAAATGTTGATGGTGTCACCATCCTTGGCAGCAGCAAGAGCAGCCTCGAGAGAGAGGTAGCCAATTCTATTGATGTCACAAACTGCCACATCTACGGTGTAGGTGCCGTCGCCGTTGGCAATAAAGGCATAGCCCTGTGCGAGCAGAGCCTTGGTTGCGCCACCGTTGCAAGCAGCCTCGGTGTAAGTACCACCGGTAATAGCGCCTACAACACCTTCCTTGGTAGTGTTAGCGCAACCAACCTTGGTGGTGAAATAACCGCCAGTGATAGCAACGGTAACCTCTTTGTTACTATTCTCAATATAAACCGACGAGCCGTCTACACCACGAGGTGCAAAGGTACCACCCGAGATATTGAGCTCAGAATCATTAATACCCTGCATCCAAACCTGGCCCTCGAAATCACCACCCTCGATATTGAGAGTGCCAAAAAATACGCGAACGCTACGGTAGGTAGGACAGCTAACAGTAGCACCCTCCTTAATGGTAACGGTACCACCATACTGGTGGATTGCGCTGTACATATGTTTTACCGTACCAGCTGCGTTCTGCTGCGAGAGATTCTTAATGGTAACACCACTCTCGATTACGAGGTTGCCACCGTTATTGCTGATAGTGTAGGAGCCCCAACCGAAGTTGCTATCGCCCTCACCTGCATCTACAAGGCTAATAACACCATTACCGGTGATAGTAAGGTCACCTTTGTTCTCAATGAAGCTATAGCTACCAGTACATTCCATATCCTGGCTGATGGTCTTGCCATTCAGGTCGATAGTAACGCTCTTGCCGCTTGCGATGGTGATAATCTCACCCTCCTCTGCAACTACATCCTCGGTAAGAGTAATGGTGGTTGCGCCCTCGGCAATCTGTTTGTTGAGAGTCTGAACAGCGGTGAGCTTCTCAGCGGGAATCTCGCCCCACTCGATGGTAGCCTCACCGGTGTTATTGTTCGAAGTACCCGACATAACACCTGCAATGCTATTTACGCCATATTTGCTCTGGATCTCGTAGCCCTTGTAGTTATTGCTATTGTCTACGGTGATGGTAACATTCTCAACCGAGTTGTTCTCGGCAGTACCATAGAGGTAACCAACGATACCACCGATGTGGCGGTAACCCTTGAGGGTGGTGTTGCTTACTTTGTTGCCGTTGATAACATTGGTGCCATTGGTGAAACCAACGATACCACCAACCTTGTCACCATTGAACTCGCCAGCGGTGTCTTTCTTGTTGGGATCAGCGACGATTGCCGAGTTCTTAACCTCGCAACCCTCAATCTTAGCCTTGCCAGCAGTGTAACCTGCGATAGCACCAACATAGTGGTAGCCATTGATAGCAGCACCGTCAAGAACGATATTCTTGATTACAGCACCGGTCTCAACCCAACCGAACAGACCGGTTGCGTAGTTAGTCGAGTAGCTTGCAGGAGCGCTGATGGTAAGACCCTTGATAGTCTTGTTCTGACCATCGAAAGTACCGTGGAACTGGGTTGCGCCGGTCTGACCAACGGGAGCCCAAGCAGCACCGGTCATATCGATGTCAGCAATAACCTTCACGGTCTTACCGCTGAAGTTGTTCTTGTTTACATTTACCTCGTTTGCAAACCAGAGCATACCTGCCTTGCCCATAATCTCATATACGCCGTCAACGATGTAAACATCGGTACCTGCGATGTGCTCGAATACTACGCCGTCGATGATTACCTGGCCACCATTAACGCCCCAGCTACGGCCTACCAAGCCACGGCAGTCAAATGCGGTAGCAACCTCATCTGCGGTAGTCTTCGAAGAGAGAGTACCGGTGAAGGTGCAGCCGGTGAGGGTAACCTTATCGGTGCTTGAGCCATTAACACCACCGAGGATACCGCCGATACGAGCGATGTCATTGATGGTAGTTGCAATGGGGCGTGCACCGCTGAGGCTTACATTAGCGCTCGACGAGCAGTTGGTAAGAGTGGCAAGGTTGTCAATCTGACCAACAAGACCACCAGCGTGGTACTGTACACCCTTAACATCGATATTGGATTTTACATTCTCAACTACAACCTTACCCTGAGCCTGACCAATAACACCACCTACGAAGCAATAGCCACTTACATAGCTACCCTCCTCCACATCAACGCTAACATTGCTGATGGTGAGGTTGCCAACATTGTGGCCAATCATAGTACCGATGCGCTGGCCACCCTGGTGAGTAGTCTCGCCCTGGAGTTTAACAGTACCATTAACGGTAATGTTGTCGATAGTGGTAGTACCGGTAGCGTAGCCGCAAAGCAGACCAAACATACCACCATTGCCCTCAGCAAAGCTGGAGTTGGTGATAGCTACATTGGCATTCTCGAAAACGATATTCTTGAAAGTTGCACCCTTAGCAGCACCAAACAGACCAAGGCACCAGTCGTTCTCCCTTGCAATGTTGAGGTTGCTGATGGTGTAGTTCTGACCATCGAAGGTACCCTCAAAGAACTGATCGTAGCTGATGGGAGCGAAGTTTGCAACCGAAGCAAGGTCGATGTTATCGCCAAGTTTAACAACCTGGCCTTTGAACACATTCTTGCCACTCTCAACCTGCTCACGGAACCACTCCATACCTGCAACGCTCGAGATAACCCACTCGCCCTCGTTGTTGCGGATAACGCCCTCGGCTACATACTGAACCTCTACGGGTTTGATTGCCTTGGCAAGGGTGGTTACGGTGTTGCGGAGATATTTCTTGGTTACGCCCTCAGCCTTGTAGGTGTAGGGAGTGCCGGTCCAAGCGTTCTCACCGGTAATCTCGATAGTCAGGGTGCGACCCTTGGCGTTCACGGGAACAGCGATAACAGCGTCGAAGATAGCGTTCTCGCCACGGTCCAGAAGAACATCCTCACCTGCGGTGTAAACGATCCTCTTACCAGCCTCGCCACTGTTGGTAACAGCGCCGATCTCACCGGTAGCGTAGTTTACATCCGATGCGCTACCCCAGAGGTAATCGTCAGCAGTGATGGTCACAGTCTTGATGGTGATAGCATCCTCCTTTGCATCATCTGCAAGCGAGAAGCGAACACGCAAGAACGAAAGAGCGTTCTTAAACTTGAAGTCCATATCGCTCTTGGTGGTAGTCGAAACGGTAACTGCATAACCGTGACCATAGGTTGCATTCAGAGCGGTCTGCTCCTTGAGGTGCTCAAGGTTAAGGCCACCCTCCACCCAAGCGGTGTTAGGATAAACAGCGTTGTACACCTCGGCAGTAGCAGCCTCTACGCCCTGAACATCAGCGCCGAAGGTTACATTCTTGGTGCCTGCGCCCTCGATAACCTTGTAGTCAACGCCATTAACAGCGATCTTCTCCTCGCCGTTCCAGATAACAACATAGTTGCCGGTCTGCTCTTCCAATGCAATCGAGGTACGGGTCGAAGCGCCATCCTCGGTGTTTGCAGTGAAGATCTTTTTAACGCTATCGGTGTTAGCGTTGATTTGCTCGTCAATCTCCTGCGAGCAGCTTACCATTGCCAAGCCGGCCAGGGCAAGGAAGCCATAAAAAATCTTTTTCATCTGTGTTGATTAAAATTTTGTTTGTTTGTTTTCCTTCTTCTCGTGGAGCCACTAGATGTTGCCGTGAGTGTCGTCCTCCTCGCCACCATTCCAGTTGTCGCCCCAGCCCTCACCACCTTCTGTGGTACTCTGAGCAATTCCATTCTCTACCTCCATCAGAATCTCCTCGATGGCAGGTGCAAAATAAAACTCTTTTTTCATTGTTTTTTGAAAGTTTTTAAAAGTGTTAATGTTTGTGAATAATTGTTTGTTTTTGTTATTGTTTTTTGTTTGTCATTTTTTTTCATTTTTTCGCTCGTCAAACCCGTGGGGGGGGGTAATTATGCACATACGCGCGTGACATAATGCACATACACGCACGTGTATACGAGAGCGAATTTTCTTTATTCCATAGGCAGTTTCGTTTTAGTTACAATTTTCATAATCACCTTACCACGAGCAAAATAGCCACAAATGTCAATGGCTTTGCATACACAAAACCACGGCATTTTGCAAGTGACAAGCACATATTCATCTTGCAATTATAACCATTATTTACTAAAATGCAAATCTTTAATTCTCCCCGTCATACATCCACAAAATTTCCAACTCAAACCCTCTACGCAAATACTCGGCCAAAGCACAAAATAAGGGGCGACAAAGGGAAAAAATGCGCACATTTTTTTCACCCGTGCCGCCCCAAAAAAGGCATATTTAAGAGTTAAAAATACTGCTAAAAACTAACCCTCCGATTGGTGTTTTTTCATCCTCTGCCAGCTGATGAAACCGTAGATGTCATTGACAAGAAACATCACAAAGCAGAATGCCATTGGGATATTGGCCGTCAAGATCCAAAGCACTATCAGCACCACATCGTTCAGAGCATAACCCACGGCATAGTAGGGACTCCTCAGGGCAGTGAGGCCGACGGCCACAAAGCTCGTGGTAACCGAGAGGGTGCTGACCCACAGACTGGCCGTGCCTAAAGAGCGCAAAATATAGTAGAAAGCCACAGTCACCACAACGGACAGCAGGAGCAGCCCCACAACCTGTCGCCACCCCACCCTTGCGACCTCAACCTCGCCGCTATCCTTATATGGGTGTTTGGCCCACGAAATCATCGCCACAACAGCCATCGGTGCCGTCATTCCCACATAGGTAAGCACCTCGCCATAGTAGGCGTTCAGGTAGGACACAATGCCGTAGAAGAGCGAGAAGATGAGCACCAGGATCTGCCCAATGAGCATCCCTTTGGCCAGGAAAATAAGCGAGGTTACACCCACAAGCGAGGCCGTGAGAGTCATCCAATCACCCTCACCTGCAACCACATAGGAGCCACCCACCACAATGAGCGACACCACCCACAGCCAGCGCTCAAAGCGTGTCAGCGAACCAAAAGTTTTCTTCAAATATAGTTTCATAGTCCAATACAACGAACGACAGCCTAAATAGCTGTCGTTCTCTCTGCGAGCGGAAAACGGGGCTCGAGCTCGCGCTTGCGCGAGCCGCCGCGATTATCTTTTTACATTCCCCCTAAATCCCCCTTTGAAAAATGGGGACTTCGAGGGTCGCGGGTTCCCAATAAACTTGAGCGGAAAACGGGACTCGAACCCGCGACCCTTGGCTTGGGAAGCCAATGCTCTACCAACTGAGCTATTTCCGCAATTTTCGGGGCGAAGAGCCACAACATCCGTGCCGCTTTCGCCCCGCAAATATACTCATTAATTTTGATTAACGCACACCCTCGGGGTCAAAAATCGAGTTGAGCACAAAGGCCAGGCGATAGCCACCCACGAGCAGCCTATCCTCCAGCAGAGGCGAAAAATCGTAAACGAACTGGTAGGAAAGGTTGGGATTCTCACCCAGCGCCTCCACATAGGCGTAAATCTTGGCAGCACCCTCGACGGTCTCCATAAACCACTCCTCATAACCGCCACACATCACGCTCGCCTTGAACTCGTCGCTGGTGCGGTCGAGCTGGTCGCGCCACTCGCTGTAGCTCCACTTGCGAGCCGACTCCACAATCTTGCTATCCCATACGGAGTGAAGGTTGGTATTGCGGCCAAACCACCTAACCGACATTTTGTTACCGCCAAGGTCCGAGAGGCGGCCTGCGTGCATTGGGCAGTGCATATCGCCCACCATATGGACAATCATCTTCACATAGTCCGAGCGGGTGCTATCCGAGAGATCGTCGTAGTTGTTGACGAGCTCGTCGGTGAGCCTATTCAGAGCCACAACAACATCGCCGTTGCGATTCTTCTTCATTGACTGATAGGTTTCGCCCTTATCCACATTGGCATAGTGCCAGGTCTTGGTCTGATTGTAGCCACTATTCCAGTAGGGGGAGTTCTGAATGTTGTCCATCCACGAGGAGTAGTAGACAATCGAGTGACCGTCCAGCAGCTCGTCGAGCGCCTCTTTGGTCTTATCGGTAAGGTGAGCCTCGGCAATAGCTGCCACAACATCGTGACCCGTGGGGCCCCAGCAGAAGCCACTCAGGCTATACAGCACGGCGGCAATGCTCAAACAAAAGGTTGAAAATTTCTTCATTTTATTTCACTGATTATTAATTAGTTTAACTATTCATTGTAATGAGCAGTTCCTCGTTGCTCTCGGTGCCCTGCATATACTTCATCATCGACTCCATAGCCTCAACCGAGGTCATATCGGCCAGGTGGCGACGCAGAATCCAGGTGCGCTGCAGAACATCTTTGCTTGTGAGCAGATCCTCACGGCGAGTGCCGCTGGCCGACACATCCACTGCAGGATAGATGCGCTTGTTGGCGAGTTTCCTGTCGAGCTGCAACTCCATATTACCCGTACCCTTGAACTCCTCAAAAATAACCTCATCCATCTT
>JAGBYS010000213.1 GCA_017628675.1 Tidjanibacter sp. | reverse complement strand
TTGAGAGTTGAAAGTAGAAAGTTGAAAGTTTTTAGGGAGGTTAGGGACCTTAAAGACATTAAGGCCCTTTTTACTTAGGTCGGTTAGACTTTAGACCTTTGACCTTAGACACAAAAACGCAGATAGCGGAGGGATTTTTGTGCCAAACAAAGGAGCGAGCCCACAGCCTACTTAACGTAGGTGAGGAGCTCGCTCTCTGAAGTTTGGTGCGAAAAGCACCCGCTATATGCGTTTTTTACCAGTTGAGAATACGCTTGAAGTCGTAATCCTCGGGGTTGGCTACATAGGCCTTTGCAGCCTCGTAGTCCTCGGGGGTAATGTAGCAGAGGATGTTGTTAACAAGACCCTGGAACTGGTCGCCGTCGGGGTTAACCAGACGGGGAGGAATCTTGCCGGTGGTGGGATCCTGAAGGTCTTTCAGGTAGAGCTGGCTAATCTGGCCGTCCTGTGCAACATATACCATACAGCCGGTCTTACCCTCGCTGAAGAGTTTGTAAACGCCCATACCCAGGGTGGTGCAATACAAGAGGTCGCTTGCAACGGGGGTCTGGCAACGAACCTCGTAGCCAATCTCTACGGGGCGCGATTTAACCTTAATCTTCAGAGCCTTGAGTTTCTTCTCGAGAATCTCATTGAAGACGTGGGCCTTCGACACCTTACCGAGCTCGGGGTGACCGTGCTCATCGTAGGAGAAGTTCACACCTGCATTCTTGATCTCCTCGTCCGAGAGGCTGTGGAATACGCCCTCCGATACCATAGCAGCACCGTAGTCCATACCCATAAGTTTGCGTTTGATGATCGACGAGATAACAAGGTTTACGATCTTGTCGATGGTGATCTCGGTCTTGTTGAACATCTCGGGGATAACGATCATAGGATAGTGGCAAGCAGCACCGATACCGCAAGCCAGGTGACCTGCCGAGCGACCCATAGCGGCGATGATGAACCAGTTGCCGCTGGTGCGAGCGTCCGAATAAACGGCACGGCCAATCACTGCGCCCTTGTCCATAGCCGACTCATAGCCAAAGGTGGGAGCACCTGCGGGCAGAGGAAGGTCGTTGTCGATGGTCTTGGGAACGTGGATGTTGGCGATGGGATACTGTTTTGCCTCAAGGAACTTAGCGATGCGGTTGGCAGTCGAAGCGGTGTCGTCGCCACCCACAGTCACCAGCAACTTGATGTTGTTATCCTGGAAGAACTTGAGGTTGAAGTTGTTCTCGAAATCTGCATCGGTGGGTTTGAAGCGGCTCATCTGGAGGTAGGAGCCACCCTGGTTGAAGATGTCGTCTGCACGGCGGAAGTCGATATCCTCATAGCGTGCATTGGTCTTGAAGAGGCCGCTGTAGCCCTCGTGCAGACCGATAACACGGAAACCTTTGGTGATGAAAGTTTTGGCAACCGAGCCAACAACGGTGTTCATACCGGGGGCAGGACCGCCACCCGTAAGAATAGCAATTGCTTGTTTCATAGCTGTTTATGTTTAATGTTTAACCTGTTCTAACCAATCCCTCCACCCCACCGTGGGGTTTTGGGCACACAAAAGTACAATATTTTTTCAAATTTTTTAGAAACTGCGCTAAATTATTTACAATCACATTTTTCACAATTTCGGAAAGCCATCGGGTGGCAAGGAAATAATATTCAGTTTTTTTCGTTATATTTGAGCCGTGAAGAGGACGCTTACATACCTATTAATATTATTTTGTGTGGTCGCCGAGGCCTCCGCACAGCGCTCCTCGCGCAGCACACTCACGATGGTCCCCGGGCAAGACTACTACTTCCCCTACTCGCGCTATCGTGCAGGCTTCATCTCCTACACCGAGGTTGATCCCCGCTCGGGCGACACCACCTATGTCTTCCAGGTATCCAATGTGGTGGTCTATGGCAACATCGGCCACATAAAGCGTCAGCGCAAGCTCATACGCAATGTGAAGGCCGTCTACCCCTATGCCGTCGATGCACGCAACCTCTTCCACGAACTCAACCAGCAGCTTGCCGAAGCCCCCTCGGACAGGGAGCGTGACCGCATAACCAAGAATCTCGAGAAGGAGCTCGTCAAGCGCTACACCCCCATTCTGGAGCATATGACCTTCTCGCAGGGCAAGATTTTGCTGCGACTCATAGACCGCGAAACGGACCGCACGGGCTATCAGATAGTCGAAGAGTTCAGAGGTAAATTCTCGGCCAAGTTTTGGAACACCATTGCCCGCATCTTCAGGGCCAACCTGAAGCAGGAGTATGACCCCACGCAGGGCGAAGACAAACTCATTGAACAGATAATCGTTCTCTACGAAGCGGGGCTCATATAATCCGCCACAAAACAAAAAAAATCCCTCCGCAATCTCTTACAGAGGGATTTTTTCATCTACACGAGCCCTTCAGATATGCATTATCGAAGAGCGCATTTTTTGTCCGCTACACCTCGGCGGCCTCCTCGGCCATCAGCTTGTTGAAGCAGTGACGGCAGATGGGCTCGTAGGTATCCTTCTCGCCGAGCACCACGAGTTTGTCGTTCTTGGTGAGGCGGTGGGAGTGGTGGGCGATGTTGCCACAACGAACGCAGATGGCGTGAACCTTATCCACCAACTCGGCCTTGGCCATAAGCATAGGCATAGGGCCGAAGGGTTTGCCGAGGTAGTCCATATCAAGACCTGCAACGATAACCCTCACACCACGATTGGCGAGTTCCATACACACCTCCACGATGCCCTCATCGAAGAACTGAGCCTCGTCGATGCCGACAACATCCACCTCGGTGGCCATCAGCAGAATCTGCGAAGAGGACTCAACGGGCGTGGAGGGAATAGCATTGGAGTTGTGCGACACCACCTCGTCTACCGAGTAGCGCACATCAATCTGTGGTTTAAAAATCTCAACTCGCTGATTTGCAAAGAGAGCACGACGCATACGGCGTATGAGCTCCTCGGTTTTGCCCGAGAACATCGAGCCACAAATCACCTCAATCCATCCGGGTTTACTTGCCTCAAGAAACATTTCGTATCTATGATTTTGTTTGTAATTCTAAATAATAAGTTTGGTTTTGTGTCTGCAAAAGTAACTCTTCC
>JAGBYS010000212.1 GCA_017628675.1 Tidjanibacter sp. | reverse complement strand
ATTGCCCTCCAGGTCGTAGAACTCGCCATCAATCATAGGCTCTCCAACAGTAGCCTCCTGCGGGGGATAGAGTTGGATTCGTATTTGCTCATACGAGGGGTGATTGTGCCACTCATTGTCGAGTGAACCAAACAACTCTTCGACATCTTGGCGGTGGGGGTACTCGGGGTCGTATTTACACAAGTTCGCCATCTCGTTAAGGTGCATCATACCCACCTCATCCATCTTGCACCTCTTCATACGCTTGATAAGGTGCCCGTGAATCTCCGTGACAAGTCGCTGCTGCTCACGGCCCAAACTATCATATTGTGCCTGCAATAGTTCTCTGTCTGCATTGGGCTCTTGAGCTTTGAGCCTAATCATATTATCCTCAAGTACAACCCTTTGAAGTTGGTTGTAGAGCTCCTCTGCACAACGAATATACCTCTGCGACGAGCGGTTTTCGGGGGCTGGGCCTTTGACCTTCCAAGTGTAGATTAGCCTATCCTCGCCCTCGACCTCTACCTTGTCGCCCGCTCCTGCCCAGATATGCGAGGCCACGCTCGGGAAGTCATCCCTCCAACAGAGCAGAGTGAGGTGCTCTTTCGCCGCCTCGGGAGTTATGCGGAAGTAGAACTTGCCACCTTGGAGTGTGTCGTGGGCTATGGCCATACCTGCCTCGCCGTCAATCCTAAAGAGGTAGAAAACTGCACCATCCTCCACATTGGCCACACGGCCCTCAATCTCGTAGTAATCCTTGGGTGTGTCGGGCCCGCACGCTACGATGCACAGTGCGATGCCAAAGAGTAGAATCAATCGTTTCATATTCGTCTTTTTTTGTCTAAAGTCTAAAGTCTAACCGACCTAATGCCTTATAGCTGATGTCTAATAGAACACTATTCCTGCTACGGCGGAGAGGACTATCAGTAGGATGGGGTTGACCTTCTTGATGGAGGCTACGAAGCAGGCGGCGAAGATGAGCCAGCTCTTCCAGTCGATGAAGGTTTCGGGGCCGAAGAGCATCAGCGCCGAGGAGAGAATGAGGCCTATCATCATCGGCTGCATACCCGCCATTGCCCCCTCGAAGTGGCGGTTGCCCCTGAGCTTCAGGTAGAAACGGGTGGCCAGCAGCATAAGGGTCATTGAGGGGAGGCTGACGGCCACAGTGGCCAGCAGCGAGCCCCACACATTGCCCGTGACGGTGTAGCCCACATAGGTTGCGCAGTTGATGGCTATGGGGCCGGGGGTCATCTGCGAGATGGCGGCCACATCGGCCAGCTCGGAGGCTGTGAGCCATCCGTTCTGCACGACCACCTCGTTGTAGATGAGCGAGATCATCGCATAGCCGCCACCGAAGCCGAAGAAACCTATCTTCAGGTAGGAGAGAAACAGTTGCAGGTAGATCATTGCCCATCCTCCTTTCTGCCCTCGGGGCGGAACGACCAGGCGATGCCCACAAGGGCGCCACCGAAGATAAACCAGATGGGCGAGAGTCCCAATTGCCAGATGGCCGCTGCGGCCAGGAGTGCGAGGGCTATCTTCCACCAGTTCATACCCTTGGCCATACTGATGAGTGGTGCGGCGATGAGTGCCACGACGGCGGGGCGCATACCTTTGAAGGCGGCGGCCACCGTTGTGTTATCCTTGAAATCCGTGAAGCAGGTAGCAATCAGCAGGATGATGCAGAACGAGGGGATGATGACGCCCAGAAGTGCCGCCAGAGCACCCTTGATGCCTCGGGTCTTGTAGCCCACGAAGACGGCCGTGTTGAGTGCTATGGGGCCGGGAACGCTCTGTGCGATGGTGAGCTGATTGATGAACTCCTCCTTGGAGAGCCAGCCTCGCTTGTCGATCATCTCGGAGGCGATGAGGGGTATCATCGCATAGCCGCCACCAAAGGTGAAGGCTCCGATTTTCAGAAACGAATAGAATATGCTCCAGAGAGAGGCCATTGTTTTTGTCTAAAGTCTATAGTCTAAAGTCTAACCGACCTAAGGCTCGAGGAAATTCAAAATTCAAAATGCAAAATTATTTATTAGGGAATTTGTCCATTGTCAATTGTTCACAAACGCCGTGAACATTGTGGCGGCAAGGGCAGCGGTCTCGGTCCTGAGGCGTGCGTTGCCGAGGGTTATCTCCCTGAAGCCGGCCTTGCGTGCGGCCTCAATCTCGGCCACCGAAAAGTCGCCCTCGGGGCCTATGAGCACCAGCACATCATCCCCCTTGCTGACTACATCGCCCAGGAATATGCGCTCCATATCCTCCTCGCAGTGGGCTATGAGTTTCACACCCTCGAAGGGCTCGGCGAGAATCTCTTTTATGGGGGTAAGTGGGTCTATCTGAGGTAGGTAGGCCTTGAGCGACTGCTTCATTGCGCTGGCGGCAATCTTCTCCAGGCGCTCCTGCTTAACGACCTTGCGCTCGGAGTGGTCACACAGGATGGGCACGATGCGGTCGATGCCACACTCGGTGGCCTTCTCCACAAACCACTCTATGCGGTCGATGTTCTTGGTGGGGGCCACAGCGACGGTGAGCCTGTAGGGGCGCTTCTCCCACTCGGGGTGCTCTTCCACGATGCGGATGGTGCAGTGCTTGGGGTGGGACTCCTCTACGACAGCACGGTAGAGTGTGCCTCGGCCGTCGGTGATGTGGAGTGAGTCGCCCTCCTTGAGTCGGAGGACTCTCACGCAGTGGCCACTCTCCTCCTCGGGGAGGGTGTAGAGTGGGGTTGTTATGTCGGGTGCGTAGAATAGTTGCATGGTACAAAGATACAATCTTCCTCAGGATTTTATCCTCTGCTCGGAGGATTTTTTCTAAAAAATTCGGAAACGGTTTCGGCTTTAGGGGTGTTATCTTTGCCACCGACAGCCCCAAAAGTTCAACCAACAAAACAAGACGATTATGAAAAGACAAACCAAAACAATCCTTCTGCTCGGCGGGCTACTCGTGGTTGCCGCCGCAATACTCATTGTAGGCTCGGCCGAGAGGCGTAGGGTGGCCGAGAGGCTCCGTGTGGCCACCTCCGAGCGCCAAGCACTCAGCGACTCACTCGCCCTCTCAAGGGCCTCGGTGGCAAGGCTCCGTATGACCGTGGGCGAGTTGGAAGAGTTCCGCCGCAGGGACGCCGCCGAGATCGAGGCGCTTGGCCTCAGACTGCGCCGTGTGGAGAGCCTCACAAGGGTGGAGAGCACCACCTCACTCGACACGCTGCTGCGGCCCGTGGAGATGGCCACACTCCCCATCCTCTCGGACTCGCTCTATAGGCTCCACTGGAGCGACGGGTGGGTGGCGCTGGATGTGACCTCACGCCCCACGCTCAGCCGTGTGGAGGTCACCTCCCACGACACACTCTTCCAGGTGGTGCACCGTGTGCCCCATCGGTGGTGGCTCTTCTCGTGGGGAACAAAGGCCATCCGCCAGGAGATCCGCTCCTCCAACCCCCACACGAGGCTCACCTATGCGGAGTATATAGAAATTGAAAATTGATAATTCTATGGTCCTTAGAGTCCTTAAACAAAAAACGACCCCGAAGAAGGGTCGTTTTTTTGTTTAGTGATTACCGCACTCGGGGTGGTCGCAACTCTGGCCCGAGTCGAAGACGAAGCCCGCAAGGTAGGTCTTGATGAGCACTTCGACATCTCCTCGGCAACCCCTGATGACACGGATGCCCGCAGCGGAGAGCTTATTGAGGGCACCCTGGCCCATATTGCCCGCCAGCATCACCTCCACACCCATCTGGTGCAGTTCGCTGGCTATGTTGCTCTTGCAGCCACACCCCTGGGGTGAGGGGAGCGACTCGGTGGCGACAACGGTGTTGTTTTCTATCGTGAAGATGGTGTAGTGGTCGCAGTGACCGAAGTGGTCATCGACCCTGCCATCCCTTGTTGGTACTGCAATTTTCATAGTTTAACTCATTCTGTTTTTGTAGTCCTCGTAGCCGAAGCGGCGGACAACCTCCACCTCTCCGTCGGTGTGGCAGATGGCAATCGAGGGGTGCGATACGCCGTTGAACATCGTGGTCTTGACCATCGTGTAGTGGATCATATCCTCGAAGACCAAGCGGTCGCCCACCTTAGGCTCCTTGTCGAAGGCCCAATGGCCCACCCAGTCGCCCGCAAGACAGCTGTTGCCGCCTATGCGCCACCTCTTCTCGCCCTCTGCGGGGTCGTGGGCACCGATGACGGCGGGTTTGTAGGGCATCTCCAGACAGTCGGGCATATGGCACGCAAACGACACATTGAGCACCAGGGTGCTCTCGCCGCCGCCCTCCACGATGTCCTCCACCGTGGCTACGAGTGTGCCTGTGCGCCAAGTGAAGGCACTGCCGGGCTCGAGGATTACCCTCAGATTGGGGTGACGCTCACGGAAGCCACGCAGAGTGTCAATCAGCAGGTCTACATTGTAACCTTTGCGGGTCATAAGATGACCGCCGCCCATATTGAACCACTTAATTTTATCCAGCAGGTGACCGAACTTCCTCTCCACAACCTCCAGCGTGGCAACCAGGTCCTCGGCCTGCGACTCACACAACGAGTGGAAGTGGAGGCCCTCAATGCCCTCGGGAAGTTCCTTCAGCAGCTCGGCACGGATGCCAAGACGGCTTGTGGGCGATGCGGGGTTGTAGAGGTCCGTTTCGACGGTCGAGTATTCGTGGTTGATGCGCAGACCGCACGAGATACCATTCAGCAGGGCCCTCTCGCGGTAGCGCTCCCACTGCCCGAGCGAGTTGAAGGTTATGTGGTCGCTGTAGCGCACGAGCTCCTCCCACTCACACTCCGAGTAGACGGGTGCGTAGGTGTGTGCCCTTTGGCCATACTCCTCGTAGACCAAGCGGGCCTCGGCCAAAGAGCTTGCCGTAGCGCCGTCGGAGTGCTCGCGGAGGATGGGAAAGATACTCCACATTGCGCTCGCTTTGAGGGCCACGATAATCTCCACGCCCGCCTCACGACGCACACGGTCGATGACGGCCATATTTTTAAGTAACTCCGCCTCCTCCAAGACATAGCAAGGCGACGGAACGGTGTTGTAGTAATTCAAAATTCAGAATTCAAAATTCAAAATTAGCAAATGCGATTTTTTCTCCTCCCTATTTCGTGGGGTAATAAATCTCTGCGTCCTCCCCGAAAATCTCTTTGTAGTGCTCCAACATAAGCTCCAATAGGGGATCACGAGGGTCAAAACCCCACGGACTGCCGTAGGTATATACAAACACATCATCGGGAAGATTGCTCTCTTTCTTTACTTTATTCAAGATCTCGTCAACTTTCCACCACAATACATCCTTATACTCGGGGAAATCTTCGGGCATGTAAGACTCCTTGTGTGCCCGAATAGTGTACTCATATCCATCTTCGTAGTTTAGAAGT
>JAGBYS010000005.1 GCA_017628675.1 Tidjanibacter sp. | reverse complement strand
GTCTAAAGTCTAACCGACCTAAGTCTTATAGGTCTTATGGGTCTTATGGGTCTTATGGGTCTTATGTGCCCCATCTATCCTGACTTTCAATTTTCAATTTTTCCAAAAATCGGGTGAAAAATTGTTTTGCTCAATAATTTTTTCTACATTTGAAGGTTAAATTTGCGCTTAGTGTACGCGCGCGTACGATGCGTGAGTTAAGGAATAGACAAATAACAAATGTAAAACTATAAAAATCAAGACACTATGAAATTTACGATTTCCTCTTCGGCTCTGCTGTCGCTTCTCTCGACAACAGGTAAGGTGGTGAGCAGCAAGAACACTCTTCCCATCCTCGACTACTTCCTCTTCGACCTGAAGGGTAAGACCCTCAAGGTTACCGCCTCGGACCTCGAAACAACTCTCGTTGGCTCGGTGGAGGTTGAGAGCGTAGAGCGCGAGGGTGTGATTGCAGCCCCCGTGAAGCTGATGCTCGACTCGCTCAAGGAGTTCTCGGAGCAGCCCCTCACTATTGAGGCTAACGAGGATACTTGGGAGATTACCGTTAGCTGGAAGAGCGGTTCGCTCTCCATCCCCGGCACTTCGGGCCTCGGTTATCCCGCACTTCCCGAGCTCGCTGACGACAAGAACGAGGTGGAGATGGATGTGGATATGATGATTGGTGGTATCAACAAGACCATCTTCGCAACTGCCGACGACGACCTGCGCCCCGTGATGAATGGTGTGTATGTGAACCTGGCAGCGGGTCTTGTGACCTTCGTGGCTACCGATGCCCACAAGCTCGTGAAGCACACCGCCGAGGCTGAGATTTCGGCCGACGCCTCCTTCATCCTGCCCAAGAAACCCGCCAACCTGTTGCGTGGTATCCTGCTCAAGGAGGAGGACGCTGTGAAGGTTGCCTTCGATAAGAAGAATGTCGTCTTCCACCTGAAAAATAGCACTCTGGTGTGCCGCCTGATTGAGGGTACCTATCCCAACTACAACGCTGTGATTCCCGCCGCTAACCCCAATAAGGTGATTGTTGATAGGGTGGAGATTCTCAACGCCATCAAGCGTGTGGCAGTCTGCTCCAACCAGGCAACCAACCTCGTGGAGTTCAACATTGGCGCCAACACCATCAACCTCGCAACCAAGGACCTCGACTTCTCCTACTCGGCACGCGAGAGGGTAGCTTGTGCCTACGAGGGTGCCCCCATCGTGATTGGCTTCAAGTCGACCTTCCTTGTGGAGATTCTCTCCAACATCGAGACCCCCAGCGTGGTTATCGAGCTGGCCGATTCGACCCGTGCAGGTGTGTTCAAGCCCCTCTACGACGAGCCCCAGAGCGCAAATACTCTGATGCTCCTGATGCCTATGATGATCAACTCGTAGTATGCAGTAGAGTAGTGGCCAAGAGTAGAACTAAACAAGTTGCAAGACTATGCAGTTGAATCTTAAAAACCCCATTGTTTTCTTCGACCTGGAGACCACGGGTGTGGATATTGTCAAGGACCGCATCATTGAGATTTCGCTCGTGAAGGTTGCCCCTGGCAGCGATGAGCCCGTGGTGAAGACTCGCAGGATTAAGCCCGTGGATGACAATGGCCAGGTGATGCATATTCCCGAGGAGGCTACGGCCGTGCACCACATTACCGATGAGGATGTGGCCGATATGCCCACCTTCCGTCAGATTGCCAAGTCGCTTGCCGAGCTCATCAAGGGGTGTGACATTGGCGGCTTCAACTCCAATAGGTTCGATGTGCCTATGCTGGCAGAGGAGTTCCTGAGGGCCGGTGTGAACATCGACCTGAAGAAGAGGAAGTTTGTGGATGTGCAGACCATCTTCCACAAGAAGGAGCAGCGCACACTCTCGGCGGCCTATAAGTTCTACTGCGGCAAGGATCTGGAGGGTGCCCACTCGGCCGAGGCCGACACGCTGGCAACGCTCGAGATTCTCAAGGCTCAACTCGACCGCTACGACGACCTGCCAAACGACATCGCTGCTCTGGCCGAATATAGTCAGCAGAACCGCACGGCCGACTATGCCGGCAGGATTCTCTACGACGAGAAGGATCGCGAGGTGTTTGGCTTTGGTAAGTATAAGGGCCAGAGTGTGGAGGAGGTCTTCCGCAAGGAGCCTTCCTACTACGATTGGATGATGAATGGCGATTTCCCGCTCTACACGAAGCAGGTTATCACGCAGATTAAAACCCGAATTAAATAACACATAACTTTTATTGGTAGAACCGATGAAAAGAACAGCTCTACTACTGATGACAATCCTCTCGAGCGTGGCTCTGACCCTGGCGCAGAGCGAGCGCTCCAAGGTGGTGATGTCCATCGACTCCAAGAACTACTATGTCCACACAGTGGGCCCAGAGGAAACCCTGTCCGACATTGCGGATATCTACTCGGTGTCGGAGGCAAGGTTGGTGACTCTCAATAAGCTCAACACCGATAGCCTCGTGATTCTCTATGAGGGTGATATCCTGAGGATTCCCTGCTACAAGAGGGTGCGCGACCTGCTGCCCACAAGGGGCGATGAGGGTTTTGAGCGCTATCGTCCCTCGGAGGGCGAGTCGCTCTATGAGGTGGCTGTGAACTACGGCATCTCGCTCGATACGCTCATAGAGGATAACCCCGCGCTGGATATTACCAACATTGGTAACCGTCGCACCATCCTCATCCGCAAGAGCGCTATGGATACCACCTCTATGGAGGAGTTGATGATTGAGGGTCGTCGCTATGCATCCATACTGCAGCAACTCTCGCTCAAGTATAACTACTTTGTGGTGGAGCCCAGCGATTCGCTCTATTCGATTGCAATGAGGCGAATGATTGACCTGGAGACCTTCCGCAGGGATAATGGCGAGTTCGACGAGCTCTATGCCGGTATGGTGCTCAAGAGCCGCCGAGGTGATGGCTGTGGCGAGGAGAATGTGAGATTCTGCGAGGAGGACGAACTCTACTATCAGGATAGTATTCGCTATCGCACCTTCCACAAGAATAGCCTCACAATCACGATGATGTTGCCTATGACCGATTCGCTCGGCAGGATCAGGGGTAGCTTCGTGGAGTTCTACCAGGGCGCACTTCTGGCTGTGGAGGATATGAAGGCCCAGGGC
>JAGBYS010000211.1 GCA_017628675.1 Tidjanibacter sp. | reverse complement strand
GCGTGAGAAGTGGTGGCTTGTGGGCGTGAGCCTCTTTGCGCTGCTGCTCTCGTGGGGCTCCAACCTAATGTGGTTCACGGAACTGATGTTCAAATATCTACCGATGTACGACAAGTTCAGGGCAGTTTCGACGGCGCTGGTTGTCCTGCAGTGGAGCGTGCCCCTGCTCGGCGCTCTCGTGCTGTGGCACATCTACAAGGGCGAGTATGAGCCCAAGGAGGTGCAGAAGGCGATCTTTTCTTCGGCAGGCATCACGGCAGGCGTAGCACTCCTGATGTGGCTCGTGGGCGGTGGTCTGTTCACCTTCTCGGCCCCCTATGACGCACACATTGGCCTGCCCGAGGATATCATCTACGCAATGGAACAGGAGAGGGCTGCTATGCTCAGGGCCGACTCGCTGCGTTCGTTGCTCTTTGTGATGGCCACCGCTGCGGTGTTGTGGCTCGGCAATGCAGGCAAACTAAGACGCAGTCTGGTGCTCTGCGCTCTGGGCCTCATCGTGACGCTTGATATGGTGGGTGTTGATAGCCGCTACCTCTTCTGGGGCGACTTCGTAAGGCCCTCCAAGACTGAGATTAAGCCCACGGCCGCCGACCTTGAGATTATGATGGACAACGAGCCCGGCTATAGGGTTGCCAACTTTGCGGTAGACACCTTCAACGACGCCACCACAAGCTACTTCCACCGCTCGGTGGGTGGCTACCACGGCGCCAAGCTCGCTCGCTACAACGACCTCATCACCCACTCGCTCAGCAAGGGCGATGCGGAGGTCTACGATATGCTCAACACCAAGTACTTCATCCTGCCCGACGAGGCGACAGGTGCCCCCACCGTGACCCTCAACCACGAGGCCAATGGCCCTGCGTGGTTTGTGGAGGAGGTGGTGGTTGCCTCCACCCCCGAAGAGGAGATGAACGCCCTGAGGAGCATAGACACCCGAACCACCGCCGTCATTGAGCACAAATACCTGGAGCAGATAGGTACCCCCGGCAATGGCACCTCGGAGATTTGGCTCGAGGAGTACAGACCAAACTACCTCAAATATCGTTATACCTCCCAGGAGGGCGGCCTCTGCATCTTCTCGGAGATTTTCTACGACAAGGGTTGGACCGCCAGGGTGGACGGCCAGGAGTGGGACTACCTGAGGGCCAACTATGTACTGAGGGCTATGGTGCTGCCCGAGGGCGAGCACACCGTCGAGTGGAGCTTCAGGGCACCCAAGTTCGCTCTGATTGAGGGTGTGACCCTCTGCTTCTCGCTGGCAATCATCCTCGGCCTGGCCACGGTGATCGCAATGGGGTGCATCGGAAAGTGCAAAAAAGATAGACAACAGACAAAATAAATAAGTTGAGTATATGACTACAAACAAACGAATGCGTCGCAGGGTGCGCGGTTCCTACGCCATCGCCACAATCAGCATAGCCTTTGTGCTCTTCTTGATTGCCAGCGTGGGCTTCATCATCTGGAACCTCTCCAAGACGACCGACACTATCAAGGAGCGAATGACCCTCTATGTGATGTTGGACACCTCGGCCACCCCCGAGGCGGCCGCCACCATTGGCGAAAGGTTGTGTGCCACGGAGGGTATCCGCGAGGTGGTCTTTGTGCCCAAGGCCGAGGCCGCAGCCGACTTCAAACAGTATGCCGGCGGCAACTTCGAGGAGTTGCTGGACTACAACCCCCTGCCCGACTCCTATGAGGTGAAGATCACCGCTTGTGAGAGCCCCAAGAGCCTGGTCGAGAGCCTCACGACCACCATCTCCACCTGGGAGGGCGTGGATGAGGTCATCTACCAGAAAGGTATCGTCGAGAGCCTCGAGGCCAACCTCTCCTCCTTCAAGTTTATGATGGTGCTCTTTGCGGGCGTTATGCTCTTCATCTCGCTCGTGCTGCTGCGCAACACAATCCGAATGAGTGTCTACTCACGCCGCGAGATTATCTCCACGATGAAACTCGTGGGCGCAAGTCGTGGTTTCATCAAACGCCCCTTCCTTGTGAACGGCCTGTGGATGGGCCTTTTTGCGGGTCTTCTGGCCTCGCTTATGTTCTGGGGCGTGCTGATGACCCTCACCAAGGGACTCTCCTACCTTATGCTCTCGGTGAGCCAGGAGACTCTGCTGGTCATCTTCGGCTCGATAATGGTGGGCGGCGTGGTCATCTCGCTGCTGTTCACCTACCTTACGGTGAGCCGTTTTGTCAATATGAAAACCGCAAAAGTACATATCTATTAGTATGGCAACCAACAATAAAATCTCAAACAAACAGAACTCGGACCAGAAGTCCGAGATGGT
>JAGBYS010000004.1 GCA_017628675.1 Tidjanibacter sp. | reverse complement strand
CCCGAGTTCACGGTAGTGGCACCCCAAGAGGATGATGGCGAACTTCAGGAGGTGCCCTGGTTTGAGGAGCAGACCGATGTTATCGTTCCCCCCGAGGAGCCTTTCTATGAGGAGCCCGCAGTCGTAACTGCACCTGCCGAGCAGGGTAGGGTGGAGGATGACGACTTCCTTGAGATTGGAAGCGACGGTGTGGCAGTGGGTGTTGCTTCGATGGCCCTCTCGGTGGAGGCTCAGCAGCAGACTCCCCGCACGGTAGCCCCCACGGCTGTGGAGGACGACGGCATTTTCACCATCATTGAGAACAACGAGGAGGGTATGCACTACATCAAGCCCGAGGATTCGGCTCTGGAGGTGACAATCGGCACAGGCGGTGTGGTTGAGAGTACCGAGGACGGCACCATCCACATTGTGCAGAGCGAGCACGAGGACGAGCAGGCGGGCAAGATTGGCAGCCTCTACGACCCCACCAAGGAGTTGGCTAAGTTCCAGCGTCCTCCCGTGGAGATTCTCGAGAAATACGACGAGGACGGTGTGCAGTACTCGGCCGACGAGATAAACGAAAACAAGGTGCTCATTCAGCAGACGCTCGACTCGTTCGGCGTGAAGATTAAGAAGATTACCGCCACCATCGGCCCCACCGTGACGCTCTATGAGATTGAGCCCGAGATGGGTGTGAAGGTGTCGAAGATCAAGAGCCTCGAGGATGATATTGCCATCTCGCTCAAGGCTATGAGCATCCGTCTGATTGTGCCTATGCCGGGCAGGGGAACAATCGGCATTGAGATCCCCAACCGCACAAGGCGCACCGTGTCGATGTACTCGATGGTTCGCTCCAAGAAGTTCCAGGAGAGCAAGGCGGCCCTGCCTGTGGTGATCGGTAAGACCATCCAGAACGAAACCTTTGTCTTCGACCTGGCCGATATGCCCCATATGATTGTGGCGGGTGCTACGGGTCAGGGTAAGTCTGTCGGCCTCAATGCGATTATCGCCTCGCTGCTCTACAAGAAACACCCCGCCGAACTGAAGTTCGTGATGGTCGACCCCAAGAAGGTGGAGCTATCGCTCTACTCCAAGCTGGAGAAACACTACCTGGCCAAGATGGAGAGTGAGGATGAGGCCATTCTTACCGATACCCAGAAGGTGGTCTATACGCTCAATTCGCTCTGTGTGGAGATGGAGGAGAGGTATAAACTGCTGCGTATGGCGGGTGTTAAACGCATCGACGCCTACAACCAGAAGTTCCTGGAGCGTAAACTCCACCCCAAGTATGGTCACCGCTATCTGCCCTATATTGTTGTGGTGATTGATGAGTTTGCCGATATGATTATGACGGCCGGCAAGGAGGTTGAGACACCCATCGTGCGCCTCGGTCAGTTGGCGCGCGCCATCGGTATCCACCTTATCATCGCCACCCAGCGACCCGACGCAAAGGTTATCACGGGCCTTATCAGTGCCAACTGCCCTGCTCGTATGGCCTTCAAGGTTACCAACCGCATCAACTCGCTGATTATCCTCGGTGGCACGGGTGCCGAGAAACTCATCGGCAAAGGCGATATGTTGGTGCAGATTAATGGTGCCGAGACCCGTCTGCAGTGTGCCTTCCTCGACACGCCCGAGATTGATCGCATAATCGACTTCATCTCGCGTCAGAGGGGCTACTCGTCGGCCTACCTGCTGCCCGACTATGTGCCCGAGGATGGAGGTGCTGGTGAGCCTAAGGAGGATGTGGGCGATCTGGATAGTATGTTTGAGGAGATTTCGCGCTTTGTGGTTGCCAACCAGCAGGGCTCTACCTCCTTCATTCAGCGCCGATTTAAGATTGGCTACAACCGTGCGGGCCGCATTATGGACCAGCTCGAGGCCTATGGCATTGTGGGCAAGAGCGAGGGCAGCAAGCCCCGTGAGGTGCTGATTTCCGACCCCTCGTCGCTCGAAAAACTGCTCAACGATATATTTATTGAAAATATGTAGACGAGCGGGCGAGCGGGCCTTGTGGGTGATTTCGGCGTTACGCTTTTGTTTTGGCTTCCTCATTTACCCCTTGTAAACTGCGGAGCAAAATCAAAACCAAGCCTTGAAATCCCCTCACAAAACCCACTCGCGGGGAGGGTGTTATTATTAAAAACGAAAACTAATATGAAACGAATAGTCATACTTTTTGCTCTGCTGTGGGGTGCGGCCGTTGGCTACGCCCAGAGTGGTAGCGAGCTCCTCGGCAGGTTGAGTGAGCAGATGGCCGCAATGGGCTCCTATAGGATAGATTTTGAGTTGGAAATGCCCGCTGCAACGGCCACCTCGAAGGGTTATTGTGTGGTCAGTGGCGAGAGGTATAAAATTGCCATTGAGGATTTGATGCAGGGGTGTGACGGAACCCTCCTGTGGATGCAGAATGGAACCACTCGTGAGGTCACACTCGACCACCCAAACAAGCAGAGTCGCAACCTGTTTGACAACCCCACAAAGGCTTTTGACTTTGCAGAAGAACTATTTGAGGTAGAGAGCATTACTACCAACAAGGCGGGCTGTTGGCAGCTCGTATTGCTACCCGCCGAAGGGGTGCTGGGTGGCATCGAAAGAGTGGTGGTGGATGTTGATAAGAAGAGTGGTTTTCCCACTCGCCTGGGCTACGATATGTCGGGCGTGGGGCTCTGGATAAATATTGTGAAAATCGGGTCGGTAGATACCTCCCCCGACGATTTTTCGGTGGAGGTCCCCGAGGGCTTCGAGGTGATAGATTTCAGATAGAAAGAGGCGGACAGCGGGTCCGCTTCTTTTTTTGCCCATCGTCGACCGTCGACCGATAACTCTAATTCTCAATTCTCAACTCTCAATTATCGGATCGTGGCGCTTTTTTGTAAAAAAAGCGTCAAAGGTGCGCGATTTTCAATTTTCAATTTTCCACTTTCAATTTTTTGTCGTATCTTTACGCGATTAATTACGCGAGAAAAGAAACTAATCAAAATATTATGTCCGAAACAGAAAACATAACCCTTACTGAGGGTCTCCCCAAAGAGGAGAGAATCATTAAGATCAACATTGAGGAGGAGATGAAGAGTGCCTACATCGACTACTCGATGTCGGTAATTGTGTCGCGTGCGCTGCCCGACGCAAGGGATGGTATGAAGCCTGTTCATCGCCGTATCCTCTACGGTATGAGCCACGAGCTCGGCCTCTACTCCCACAAGCCCACTCGTAAGAGTGCGCGTATCGTGGGTGAGGTGATGGGTAAGTTCCACCCCCACGGCGATAGCTCCATCTACGACGCTATGTGTCGTATGGCACAGCCTTGGAGCCTTCGCTATCCACTGGTAGATGGTCAGGGTAACTTTGGTTCGATGGACGGTGACTCGCCCGCAGCTATGCGTTACACCGAGGCCCGTATGAGGAAGATCACCGACGAGGTGATGGCCGACATCGACAAGGATACCGTAGACTTCACCTATAACTTCGACGATACGGAGTTGGAGCCCACCGTGCTGCCCACCCGTATTCCCCTGCTGATGGTCAATGGCTCCAACGGTATTGCTGTGGGTATGGCAACCAATATGGCTCCCCACAACCTCTCGGAGTGCTGCGACGCCATCTGCGCCTATATCGACAACCCCGATATGGAGCCCGCCGAGATGTGTCAGTATGTCAAGGGTCCCGACTTCCCCACAGGTGCCATCATCTACGGCTACGAGGGTGTTAGGGAGGCCATCGAGACTGGCCGTGGTCGTGTGGTTGTTCGTGCCAAGACCGAGATTGAGTACACCAAGAGCGGCAGGGAGTGTATCGTCATCACCGAGGTTCCCTATATGATCAATAAGGCCGAGTTGGTGCAGAAGATTGCACAGCTTGTCAATGAGAAGAAGATTGAGGGTATCTCCTACATCAACGATGAGAGTAACAAGGAGGGCGTGAGGGTTGTGATTATCCTCAAGCAGGACGCCGTATCGAGCGTTGTGCTCCAGCACCTCTACAAGAATACCCCTCTGCAGAGCTCCTTCTCGGTGAACAATATCGCTCTGGTGGGTGGCAGACCTATGTTGATGAACTTCAAGGATATGGTCAAAGCTTTTGTGGAGCATCGCCACGAAGTGGTTGTTCGCCGTACCAAACACGACCTGGCAGCTGCCGAGGCAAGGGCCCACATCGTGCAGGGCCTCCTGATTGCTCAGGACAACATCGACGAGGTTATCCGCATCATCCGTGCGGCTCAGACCCCTGCCGAGGCTAAGAGCGGCCTGATGGAGCGTTTCGGCCTCTCGGAGGTTCAGGCGCAGGCTATCGTGGATATGCGTCTGAGGGCTCTGACCGGTCTGGAGCGTGGTAAGCTGGAGGCCGAGTTGGCAGAGCTTCTGAAGCAGATTGAGTACTTCCACGCAGTTCTGGAGAGCGAGCAGATGCAGCTCCAGATTGTCAAGGACGAGACCGAGGAGATCAAGGCTAAGTATGGCGACGAGCGCCGCACGGAGATTGTGATGAGTGCCGGCGAGTTCAATCCCGAGGACTTCTATGCCGACGACGAGCAGGTGATCACCATCTCGCATATGGGCTACATCAAACGCACCCCTCTGGTTGAGTATCGCACTCAGCACCGTGGCGGCATCGGTGTGAAGGGTAGCGCCACCAGGGATGAGGACTTCATCGAGCATATCTATGTGACCACAATGCACAATACGATGCTCTTCTTCACCGAGAAGGGTCGTTGCTATTGGCTCAAGGTATATGAGATTCCCGAGGGTACAAGGGCCTCGAAGGGCAGGGCTATCCAGAATGTCATCCAGATTGAGCCCGACGATAAGGTGAGGGCCTACATCAACATCCGCCATTTGGAGGATAAGGAGTTCGTGGAGAGCCACTACATCGTGATGTGTACCCAGCAGGGCACCATCAAGAAGACCCTCTTGGAGGAGTACTCGAGGCCAAGGCGCAATGGTGTCAACGCAATCAATGTGCGTGAGGACGACCAGCTCGTGGATGTGGTGCTCACCAATGGCCACTCGGAGATTCTGATGGCAACCTGGGAGGGTAAGGCCATCCGCTTCAATGAGGAGAATGTGAGGGCCATCGGCCGTACAGGTACGGGTGTGCGTGGTGTCGAGATCGAGGAGGGCAACAAGGTCGTAGGTATGGCCTCGGTTGAGCCCGGCGACGGTAAGGACATCCTCGTGCTGAGCGAGAAAGGCTACGGCAAGCGTACCGACCTGGAGGATTACCGTGTGACCAATAGGGGCGGTAAGGGTGTGAAGACCATCCAGATTACCGAGAAGACCGGCAACCTGGTGGCTCTGAAGGCCGTGACCGATGAGAACGACCTTATGATTATCAACCGTAGTGGTACTACCATCCGTACTTCGGTGGCAGACATCCGTGTGGCAGGCAGGGCAACCCAGGGCGTGAGGATCATCAACCTCCGCGAGGGCGACTCCATTGCCTCGGTGGTAGCGGTCCCTAAGGAGGAAGAGGACGACAACCTGGTAGCCCAGGGCGCAGAGAACGCTCCCGCAGTTGATGCCGAGGTTGGCGCAAAGGATGCCGAAGTGGTTGTAGCACAGCCCGAGGCTGAAACCCCCTCCGAGGAGTAGAGAGCCCGAGGGCACTGCTCCAAACTTGAGGACAGGACAAACGAGAGAGAACAAGACGAAATAGATAAAAATTAATCACTTAACACAATTGAAGTTATGAAAAAGACCTTTCTGACTATTTTGACCACTGTGCTGGTGAGCCTTGCAGGTTTCGCACAGCAGGTTACTGTTAACCCCGCGGCTTATCAGAAGAAGATCGAGAAATCCAATGCCGAGATCGCTAATGAGAAAAAGGCTGCAAAGGCTTCTACTTGGATGAAGAGGGCTGAGCTGATGGTTGAGGTGGAGAACGCCTACACCGCTCAGATCTTCGAGCAGGCTCCTCTGAACTTGGTTATGATGAAGATTGGTAACCCCGCCACCCAGGAGATGGTTACCATCGGTAGGAACAACTACATCAAACTTGGCTATGGCGCATTTGATGTCTACACCGACGAGGCCGGCCAGATGGTTGTTGGTTGGAATGTAACCGAGCCCATCTATGAGAACGCTATCGACGACGCTATCGCTGCCTACCTGAAGACCTTGGAGCTCAATCCCAAGCTCGCAAAGAAGGTTGCTACCGGCTTCCTCGATCTGCAGAACACCCTGCGCAAGGCTGCCAACAGCAAGTTCTTCTTGCAGGACTACAAGGCCGCTTCGGAGTACTTCGAGAGGGCATACAAACTCTCGGTTATTCCCGAGTCGGGTCTTGCTGCTGACGACGCCAGCATCTACAACGCAGGTTACCTCGCATTCTTCTCGGGTGACTATGAGCGTTGCATCGAGTGCCTCCGCATCGCCGAGGGCCTTGGCTACTACGCCGATGGCTCGCTCTACAATGTGCTCTACAACGCCTATGTGAGCGCTTACCGCAGCGACAAGGCTAAGATGAGCGAGGCTAAGGAGTTCCTCCAGAACGCACTCCTTCAGTTCCCCACCAACAGTGAGATCGTTTCGTGTATGACCGATGTATACCTGGTTCTCGAGGAGAGTCCCGAGCCTATGATCGACATCCTCAAGGGTGCTATCGCTGCCGATCCTCAGAATCCTCAGCTCAAGATTGGTCTGGGTGCTGTTTATGCAGAGTTGCAGAAGTACGATGAGGCTATCGCTATGTTCGACGAGGCTATCGCTCTGGATCCCACCAACATCAACCTCTACCTTACCAAGGCTTACACCTTCACTCGCAAGGGTGACGCCTACGGTAAGATTGCAAACGATATGTCGTGGAACGACTCGAATCGCGATGGCGTGATGGCAACCGCAATGGAGGCCTACGCTGCTTCGATTGAGCCCTTCGAGCAGGCACACAAGCTCAACCCCAACGACATCAACACCGTTGAGTTCCTCAAGAGCATCTGCTTCCAGGTTCGTAACCTGAAGCCCGAGTATATGCAGAAGTACGAGCACTACAACGCTCTGTTCAAAGAGATGCGCGGTATGTAGTCTGTCCAGCGTGCTTTGCAGCGGACACTAAATAGCGGATATTTTCCGCATCAAGCACAAAATATCCCCCACATTTACCTTGAGCGGTAAACTGCGGGGGATATTTGTCAAAACGGGTCAGACGACAACGGTTGCAACGAGTGTTGGAATTTCTCGTTGTTGCAGATAGTGTCGTTGGCTCTGAAGCGAGTTCGTAGATAGAGTGGGTGTGGTGCTCTTCGCAAGAAGAGTAAAACAGAACGCCACAACCACTCAAACTTGTTTGAAGATGGTTGTGGAGGACTGTTTTGTATACTGCTGTAAGCAGTCACAGCCACTCTATAAACAAAATAGGGTAGAGAAAAGGTTGGAGATACGAAGTATCTCTTAAAAGTTTTTGGGCGACTTTTTACAAAAAGGGGTCGGAGCGACCCACTTGTATTGGGTGTCCGAAGCAATGCTGTGAGTAGAAATTGTAGCCTTTG
>JAGBYS010000210.1 GCA_017628675.1 Tidjanibacter sp. | reverse complement strand
GGTTTCGTGGAGATTGCTCTGGGTCTTAAGTTCCTCTCGACCGCCGACCAGGTTTACCACTGGGGTCTGTTGGATAGGGAGATCTATCTGGCCATCTGGATTGTTTGCTTCGCTCTGCTCGGTTTCTACCTCTTGGGCAAGCTCAAATTCAAACACGACTCGGAGGTTAAGTATGTTTCGACCTTCCGTCTGTTCGCTGCAATTGGCGTCTTCGCCTTTGTGGTATATATGCTTCCCGGTATGTGGGGTGCGCCTCTGAAGGGCCTCTCGGGCTACCTGCCTCCCCTGCAGACCCAGGACTTCGTTATGGGTAGCGGCTCGGTAGCAAGCGTGAGCACCTCGGAGCAGAAGATGGATGTTAAGTATGGCGACTTCCTGGAGTTGCCCCTCGGCCTTGAGGGCTTCTTCGACCTGGAGGAGGCTAAGGCCTATGCTGCTGAGGTTGGCAAGCCCATCTTCCTCGACTTCACCGGCCACGGCTGTGTAAACTGCCGCGAGATGGAGAATAGGGTATGGAGCGATCCCAGCGTTAAGAACCGTCTGGAGAACGACTTTGTCATCTGCGCACTCTATGTGGACGACAAGACCACCCTTCCCAAGGAGGATTGGGTTGTTGCTGCCAATGGCAAGACCCTCAAATCGCTGGGTAAGATTAACTCGGCATTTGCACTTGAGGCCTTCGGTGCCAACGCACAGCCCCACTATGTAATCCTCGACGCCGAGGGTAACCAGCTGGGCGACGCTCGTGGCTACAACCTCGATGTTGCTGAGTTTGCAGCTTGGATGGATGCAGGTAAAGCACTCCTGAAGTAAGCACAAGCACCATATAAACCAAAACTCCCGGGTTACGAAAATGTAACTCGGGAGTTTTTGTTTTTTGGACTCTCGACCGAGGGCAGCCCTCTCCCGCCTTCGGTATTTTTGGCCCTTTTAACTCTTCCCTAAACCTTTATTTCTCGGCCTTCTGGGGCTGTGCAGCACCACCGAAGCCAAAGAGAATCCAGGTGACCAGGAGGATGGCAGCGGTGGCCAGCAGCCCCGTGAGAGGACCCTGATAGTCGGGTGCGAGAGCCATCTGCTGTTGGAGTGCCTCGGTGGCTACCTGCACCTTGTCGGTAGCCTCGAGCACACCACCGCCGAGAGTCTGAGTGATGGACCACTCGAGCCCGTCGGGGAGCTCGGAGGCCACCAGCGAGATGAGCCCGCCAATCAGGAGCGAGGCCAGAGCAAAGCGAGTGGTGAGCCTGCGGGAGTTGATGCGCAGAGGCTTGCAGCGCGCCTTCAGGGCATCGAGCAGCGCAGGCTCACGCCTTGCCACAACCATCAGCACAAGACCCGTGGCCAGACCCTCAATGGCACCGATGGCCAGATGTACGGGGAGCATATAGCCCATAAACTCGGAGGCAGGAAGGCTCGAGATGCCCGAGAGCGAGCTCTCTGCCACAACTGCTACGGCACCCAGGCTTACGGCTGCGGTGCCCGAGAGGAGGCCGGCAACCAGAGTGCTAATGGGCGAGTTGCTGCCCTTTGCAATGGGGCGGAACAGAAGAGGATAGACCACGAGTGTGCCGATGGCCGCCATATTCACGATATTCCACCCGAGGGCCATAATGCCTCCGTCGGCAAAGAGTAGGCTCTGTAGGGTGAGCACCCCCGAGAGTGTCAGGAAACCGAGCCAGGGGCCAAGCAGGGCGGCCAGCAGTATGCCACCCACCAGGTGGCCGCTACAGCCGAGAGCCCCCAGGGGAAAGTTGAACATCTGTGCGGCGAAGACGAACGCCCCCAAGACCCCCGCAAGTGCAATCTGACCTCGGGAGAGGGGTTGCTTCTTGGTCTTGACTACGCCTACCGCCACAAGGGTGGTGGCGATGACCCCACCGAGGATGGCTGCCTCGGGTGATAAAAGATGATTGGATAGATGCATAGTGTTTAAACTGTTTTTTTTGGTTGGTTAAACTTTGATTTTATCTGTGCTGCCAAGGCAGAGTGTTCTACGCTTGGTGGTGGTGCCAGACTGAGTGGTCGGGCTCCTTGCCTGCCTCGCTGCCCAACTTGAACATTGGCAGCAGGAAGAACCAGGTGGTGATGCAGAAGGGGGCTGTCAGTGCGGGCAGACCCAGTGGCTCGAGAAAGAGGTTCAGGGCCGCCTGCACAAAGAGCGTCGCTGTGGCTCCAATGATGGCCCACAGGGAGGCCGCCACGGAGGGCTTGTGGAAGGTGCACCCCAGGGCTATGGCCGTAAGTGCGGGCGAGAAGCCGTAGAGGCCCGCCTCCACCACCTCGGCCGAGCCACCATAGAGGATTGCTCCATAGGTGCCGATGGCCGAGCCCACAAAGCCCCAGAGGGCTGCCCAGGGCGAACTGATGGCGAGTCCCACGATGAAGAGCAGGCCAGTCACCCACGAGTCCAGCAGCATAATCTGTGCCACACCCCTTAGGGGCCACACTATGGCCTCCCAGAGGGTCGTCGGGGGCGTTGCCGAGGTCTCCGTGAGGTGAGTCACGGGGAGCATAGGGTGGGAGAGTGCCACCTCATCGAGCCCCACGAGGAGCCTTGCGGCGGCCAGAAAAATCCAGGTCGAAATGACAAATGGCATCGTGAAGGAGCTCACCTTGTGGATTGCCCCTACTCGGTCCAGACCCGTCCTCAGCCAGGTGGTCATCGCCGAGCAGAACACAAGGGCCGCCCAACCGAGGGGCGTACTCCCCAGAAAGGTCATCATCGCACACCCCACCAAAACTCCATTGAAGCCCCAAAGGCCTGCCTCGCCATCCTTTGTTGGCAGCGGGAGCAGATAGCCCGTGAGGGTGGAGGTCACAAGACCCACCAACCCTCCGAAGGCTATGCGTCCCTGGCCTATGGCAAAGGCTCCCCAAAAGATACCTATCAAAAACAGGATGCCGGTTGTGGCATTGGCCTGGAACATCACTTGTGCGGGCCCACGCAGCAGGCCCATAAATTCGCGTTTCATATAAGTAGCATTGTTTGTCTAAAGTTGGTTTATCTCCCCTGGCGTGCGCCACGGAAACTCATTCGGCAGAGAGTGGCCCTTGACCCTTCTGCGCACCAGAGAACAGAGGGCGCGAATGGTGGCAACTATGGACTCCGTTTCTTGCCCCACGATTCTTACCAGGACTCCACAACCCTTGTTAAGCGTTGCAACGCTCTGTTTGAGAGTGCCTTTCGCTCGGGGAGAGATCTCTGCTGCGAGCATTGCGGTATGCTCCTCGGGGGCGAGAATCAGCACCGTGCCGAAGTGGTTGAATCCACCCATCAGGGCCCACTCGTCGGGAGAGCGATCTGAGGGCTCCAACAGCAGATTGTCCCAGAAGAGGAGTTCCCCATCGGGGCGCCTTATCTGCATCTCGGAGCGGAGCTTGCGGTAAGCAAACCGCTCGCCGTGATGGAGTCTGCCACAGGTGACCACCTCGGACCAGAAGAGGGTCGCCGATGGGTCGATGGTAATCTCCGCGCGAGTGGTGTAGTCGGCCCCACTGCTCGGGATGAGAGGTTGGGGTAGCCACTCGAGATGGGAGCCCTCGCGGAGAGTCAGCCGCTGCACCATTTGTGCCCTTCCGCCCGACATTGAGGCTACGACGGTGGCCGCTCCGGTGGAGATGTGGGCCATCGTGTGGGGCTCAAGCAGGATTGTCATACGGGAGTGGTCGCCCTCGAGGGTGGGGCCTCCCGCAGAGAGGATGTAGACGCAGGCCATCGTGGGCAACTCTTCGTCGAAATAGAGCGCCTGCTGCACCACGATGGGTACCCTGCGATAGAGGTGCGATAGCACCGTGCGCCCCCTGTTGTCGAGCCTGAATGTCATCTCCAAGAGGCCGCCCTCGGGCACTCTGTCGTGAGAGGTGGTCATACGGCCGAAGATTGATGGTCGAAGAGCACCATACGACCTATGAGCCCCAACAGCTCGTCTATGCCTTCGCCCGTGAAACAGTTGGTCATCACAAAGGGTTTGTCGCCCCTCATCATCCTCGAGTCGTGGCGCATAACCTCCAGATCGGCACGCACATAGGGTGCCAGGTCGGTTTTGTTGATGACCAGGATGTCGCTGTGGGAGATGCCGGGCCCATCCTTGCGAGGAATCTTGTCGCCCGCCGCCACATCGATGACATAGATGAAGAAGTCCACCAGGGCGGGCGAGAAGGTGAGAGTGAGGTTGTCGCCGCCCGACTCAATGAAGAGTATGTCCGTGTCGGGAAACCTCTCCTCCATCTCCTCCACCGCCGCCAGATTCATTGAGGGGTCCTCGCGTACGGCGGTGTGGGGGCAGGCCCCCGTCTCGACACCCACTATGCGCTCCTCGGCCAGTGTGCCACGCAGTATGCGCCGCACGTGGGAGGCGTCTTCGGTGGTGACGATGTCGTTGGTGACGATGACCACCTTGAGCCCCTCGGCCACAAGGCGAGGAGTGAGGGTCTCAATTAGGGCGGTCTTGCCCGAGCCTACGGGCCCTCCGATACCTATTCGACAGATGTTTTTCTGTGTTGCCATAAAGTGTTGTTTTTCAGTTCATAAATAGTCGCCCTCGGCCCCGCTCGTGGAGCGATTGACACAGCTCGAGTGTGGGGCTGAAGGAGCACATCTCGCTCGTGGTTTTTGTGGCGCTCCGCTCATAGAGCTCCTGACACAAGGGGGCCAGACGGAAGAGTATCCGCTGAGTGTCGAAGTGGGCCAGGCGCATCAGCCTTAGCGAGGCCGAGAGGATTGTCGAGGCCACACCATAGAGGTGGGCCGCAAAGAGAGCCCTCTCGTCCGCCTCGAGCACCACACCCGCCACGGCCTGAACCACGGGGTAGGTGCCCACGATTGCTCCTTGGTCAATCTGCTCCCTCAGGTGGCCCGTGAGGTAACACGGTGCTATGGAGTGGAGCAACTCGGCGAGCCTTACCCCCATCCTCACACTCATCCTGCGATTCTCCTCCGAGGCCTTCATCCCGTAGAGCCTCTGGTCAATCTCTCGGAGGCTGTCTGTTTTCCCCGCTGTGATGGCCCTGAAGGCCTCCAGGAGGGCTATGCCGTCGCTCTCGGAGGCAAGGTGCAGCGCCCCACGAGTGAACTCTTCGAGCTCTCGGCTATCCTTCACAATGCCCTCAGTGGCGGCCGCCTCGAGCCCCATCGAAAAGCTGAACGAGCCAACGGGGAAGGCGCTGTCGGAGAGTTGTGAGAGTCGAAATAGCGAGAGGAGCGTGGAGGTGTGGCTACACATACTCCTCGATTATGGGGTGATGGTGTTGAGGCTTGCCGGGGTGGCGACTCTCCGGTGCTGTGGAGCCGAAGAGCGACCTTATCTCCGATGGTGTCAGGTAGGGGATGACCTCCCTGCCAGGGCGAAAGGCAAACTTTATGCCCTCGAAGTTGTAGGTCCTCATCACCCCGAGCATCACTTTCCTATCGACCGTCAGCGGCACCAGGAGCGACTCACCCCTGACGATGGCTGCCCAGTGTTGGTTGCCCAAGGCGTGACCAATCTCTACGGCCATTGCAATAGCCTCGGTGGTGGAGCGGTGGTGGAGCGAGGTGAGATCCACAATCATCACATCGCCCAGACGGAGCCTGACGATCGAGGCTGAGTGTTGTTCGCTGTTGTAGGCTATGATGTCGCCATCGGCCAGTCGTGAGCCCCTGTTGAGAGCCATAGGGTAGGTGCGGCCGCTTGTGCCAACGGCGAGTAGGCGACTCTTCTGGGCACTCCATTGGTCGAGGTCGATGTAGTCGATGGTGGCGCCATCGAGCCTCTCGTGCCACTCGGAGGAGTGGTAGTTGCCGAGTATTTTTGTGTATACTTCCATTTTTTTTTGTAAGTTCTTTATGCCAAGTTAATTATGAGAACCAGTAGAGTTGTGCCAGAGAGATGGTCTCGGCTGGAGTGAGCGATATCTCTTTGCCGTCGACCCTCACGGTGAAGTGTTCGGGATCGACCTCAATGGTGGGGGTTGCTCCGTTGAGCACCATATGCTCCTTTGTGAGTCGGCGTGTGCCCTTCACGGCCAGCAGGTTGCGCTCGAGGCCAAGTCGCTCCTTGAGCCCACCGTTGAGGGCCGCCTGGGATGTGAAGGTCCAGCAGGTGGTGGGCATAGCCTTGCCGAAGGCCCCGAACATAGGACGGTAGAGCACGGGCTGTGGGGTGGGCAGCGAGGCGTTTGCATCGCCCATCAGCGACCAGGAAATCATTCCACCCTTGATGACCATCTTGGGCTTGGCACCGAACATTGCGGGCTCCCAGAGCACCAGGTCGGCCACCTTGCCCCTCTCCACCGAGCCGAAGTGGTCGGCAATGCCGTAGGTGATGGCGGGGTTGATGGTCACCTTGGCGATGTAGCGCTTAACTCGGAAGTTGTCGTTACCCTCCGCATCCTCGGGCAGTTTGCCCACTCGGTTTTTCATATAGCAGGCCGTCTGCACAGCCCTCTGGAAGTTCTCGCCCACACGCCCCATCGCCTGTGAGTCGGAGGAGATCATCGACAGCACGCCCATATCGTGGAGCATATTCTCGGCCGCCTGTGTAGCGGGCCTCACACGGCTCTCGGCAAAGGCCACATCGGAGGGAATCTTGGGGTTGAGGTTGTGGCAGACCATAATCATATCGAAGAGCTCTGCCTGGGAGTTTATGCCGTAGGGGAGTGTGGGGTTGGTCGAGGAGGGGAGCACATTCTTCTCGGCTGCCACCTTCAGCAGGTCGGGGGCGTGTCCGCCACCTGCGCCCTCGGTGTGGTAGGTATGGATGGTGCGCCCGTCGAAGGCGGCGATGGTGTCCTCCACATAGCCCGACTCATTGAGGGTGTCGGTGTGGATTGCCACCTGCACATCGTACCTTTCGGCCACACCGAGGGCCGTGCGTATCGCCTGAGGGGTTGAGCCCCAGTCCTCGTGAATCTTCAGACCCATCACTCCCTGCTCAATCTGCTCCTCGATGGGCCCCGAGGTCGAACAGTTGCCCTTGCCAAGCATACCGACATTTATGGGCAGGCCCTCGAAGGATTGGATCATCTTGTCTATGTTCCAGTTGCCCGAGGTGATGGTTGTGCCGTTGGTGCCGTCGGTGGGGCCTATGCCGCCACCAATGAGGGTTGTGATACCGCCCGAGAGGGCCGCCTCGACCTGCTGGGGCGAGATGAGGTGGATGTGGCCGTCGATGCCTCCTGCTGTGAGGATGAGGTGCTCGCCGCTTATGGCGTCGGTGGAGGGGCCTGTAACCAGTGTGGGGGTCACTCCGTCCATAGTATTGGGGTTGCCCGCCTTGCCGATGCCGGCAATCCTACCATCCTTGATGCCCACATCGGCCTTGATGATACCCATCACGGCGTCGATGATTGTAACATTGGTGATGACCATATCGAGTGAGCCGCTCGAGGAGAGGGCCGTGTTGTCCAGACCCATACCGTCGCGGAGGGTCTTGCCACCGCCGTAGGCCACCTCGTCGCCGTAGGTGGCCCTCAGGTCGCGCTCAATCTCAATGACGAGGGAGGTGTTCCCGAGTCGTATCTTGTCGCCCACCGTGGGGCCATAGAGGTCGTTGTACTGTTTGCGTGTTATGGTTGCCATTGTGTCTATTTGTTGTTTTTGAGTGTTTTGTAACCGCGTTTATAGACCCTGCTCATCGCCTTTGCCAGGGCAGGATAGTAGGCCGAGGTGCTCTTGCCAAGGGTCGCTCCCTGGGCAAGACCGCCGAAACCGATTGCTCGGCCTTTGCCTCCGTAGGGTACGAGTGTGACGCTCTTTTTGTCGCCCGGCTCGAAACGGACAGCCGTGTTGGAGGGGATGTTCAGATGGTGGCCAAAGGCGGCCTCACGGTCGAACTCCAGGAGGCGATTGACCTCAAAGAAGTGGTAGTGGGAGCCCACCTGAATGGGCCTGTCGCCCGTGTTGCAGACCGTAATGGTGCGCTCTGCCTTGTGCTCGTTGTAGAGGATGTCGCCCTCGGCCAGAATGGTGCCACCGACGGGCACCTGGGGCTCTTGACTCCCATTGGTGGGGGTGGTTTGCTGTTTTGTTGCCATACTCTTCCTCCTTTCCGCTACTTTATGGGGTTGTGGATACTCACGAGCCTTGAGCCGTCGGTGAAGACGGCCTCCACTTGGATGAGCCCAATCATATCGGCCACGCCCTCCATCACATCCTCGCGTGTGAGGACCTTGGCCGCATCTGCCATAACCTGTTCGACACTCTTGCCCTCACGCGCACCCTCGAGTGCATAGGAGGTAATGTAGGCGACGGCCTCTGGGTGGTTGAGTTTCAGACCCCGAGCCTTGCGCCTCTCGGCAACGATTCCCATTGCCAATAGCAGGAGCTTATCCTGCTCTTTGGGAGTTAAGTGCATACCTTTAATCCGTTTTTTTTGGTTGAAAAATAAACATACCTTTGTGCTTGAAATGGGGGCATAAGGGTGGGTTGCAAAACTCTTGCCAAAGTTGGGGCACAATTTTTGCCCCCCCCGAAGAGAAAACAAAACAAATTTCGGAGTTATGATAAAGTTGATGCTTATGGCCGGATGTGGTGGTTTCGTTGGGACCGCACTCCGTTTTCTGGTGGGCCGCTGGTGTGGCCACCTGCACCTTGGTGAGTTTCCCCTGGGCACCTTTGTGGTGAATGTGGTTGGTAGTTTTCTGATTGGTCTGCTGTTGGGTCTGGCCGAGCAGAAGGGGGTGTTGTCGGCCACGGCAAGTGCAGTGCTTGTGACGGGCTTTTGTGGCGGTTTTACCACCTTCTCCACCTTTGCCGACGATATGTTCCTGATGTTGCAGAAAGGCCACATAGGGCTCTTTGCGCTCTATGTGACCCTGAGTCTGCTGCTGGGTATTGGTTTGGTCTGCGTGGGCCGCTACCTTGTGCGCTAAAGTTCCACGATGAGCTTCACGACGGCGATGGTGTATTTGCCGTGGGAGGCGTGGACTCGATGAAGTGCGGGCTGCAGGGTGGCGTAGCGGTAGGGGAGCGAGTAGGTGACCTCCAGCTGTGTTTCGTAGCCGCCACGATAGAGGCTGCGTGAGGCCAGCAGACCTATGTAGTCGCCCTCGAAGGCCAGGTGGCTGTAGACGAATGCCAGCGAGCCGAAGGTGTCGCAGTCGCTCTTGGGTGCCCAGGCACCGTGGAGAATCATATAGAGTTCTCGGCTCCCAGAGGCTCGGTAGAGCGGCTGCTCGGCCAGAAACCACATCGAGGCACGGCTCACCTTCTTGCGATGGCCCCGTTCGAGCCCCGCAAGGGTGGGGGCGTAGCCATAGGTGGCCCCTATGTTGTAGGTGCCCAGATAGCCCTTGTTCTCTTCCCCCTTGAAGGCTACCTCCCCGATGATAAATACTCCGTCACGACCAAGATTTACCCTGAAGAGTTTGTCCCACCTGCTCGAGGCCACACCGTCGTAGATGGAGAGTTTGGTGCTCCACCGTGGCGTTGGGTGCCACTCGGCGTGGAGAGCCATAGCCGCATTGGGGGCGTCGGCCACCGAGAAATTGGTCGCAATGGTGGGGAAGAGCCCATTGACGGCGGCCGTGAAGATGGAGTTCCAGGGGGTTGTGAAGTAGTCCTTGCCCAGATTGCGTATGCCGGCAAAGAGGTGGAGTTTGTTGCCGAGGACTCTCTGCTCCACACCGAAGGTCATAAGTGCGAGTGTTGAAGGGGAGTCCTCAATGGCCGAAAAGATGTGGAGCCCCTCGGCCACGCCACTCTTGCCCTGCTCCATACGCAGGTTGGAGACGGCCAGCAGGTCGAGCTCCAGAAAGCCCTCGTGCCAGAGGTCGAAACGATAGTCCACATTAAGAAGATTTACCCAGCCCGCCACCTCCGTTGTGGCGTTGTAGAGCCCCTCGGAAGTGAGGGTTACGGTGGGGGTGGGCTCTTGGGATTTGGTGTACAGGGTGGTGCCACAGAGGGCAATGAGTAGAAATAGTGTTTTTTTCATAATAAAGAAAAAGTGGAATGAGTGATGCAGGAGGACTGCAAACTTCATTCCACTTTTTTTGTGGCCAACGCACTCGGCGTTGTCGTATGTGCGGTGCCGATTAGAAACTAATCTTGGCGCCAAAGTATGCGCTGCGGGGCTGCAGAGGGCCGTAGATATAGCCCGAGTCGCGGTCGGCACCCTGGTCGAAGTCGCTCTGGTAGGAGTTGAAGATGTTTTTCACACCACCGAAGAGCTCCAGATTAGTGTCGGTGTAGAGGCGGAAATTGTAGGCCAGACGGATGCCTGCATCGAAGAAGTCGGGGGTCACCTCGGCAACATCCTCGGCAATGTAGTCTGCGTAGTGCTGCACGAGCATCGAGCCGGTGTAGGTACCCGTCACATCGAGGGTCATATTTCGGAGTGGCTTGGTCGAGAGGGTGAAGTAGCCGTAGCTGTCGGGGGTGCGGAACATACGGATCTCTGCCTGGGCTGTCTCGCTCCACTCCTCTGCCTGGGCATAGCGGCTACGCTGGAGTGTGAAGCCGGCCTGAAGCTCAATGTTGTAGCCGAACATTGCACGGCCCTCGATGTTCACACCGCTCACGGTGGCACCCGAGCCGTTGTAGCGCTCCTGGATGGCCACACCCTCGCTGTCGTGGCCGATCTCCCTGAGGGCAAAGACATCGTTGAGGGTGGTGTGGAACAGCTCGCCCACAAGGTTGAGGGCCATATTGTCGAACGACTGGGTGTACTCGGCCGAGGCGCTCAGCGAGGTCGAACGCTCCTCCTTGAGGTCGTCGGCCAGGACGATGCGTGTGCGCTCGCCACCCACAATGGCGATGTGGAGGTCCTCATCGTAGGCCTGGGGCGCACGATAGCCACCCGCATAGCTCAGTCGGAGGCTCCAGTTTTCGTTGGGGTTGTAGCGGAAGTTGAGGCGGGGCGAGAAGATGGGCGCCTCCACGAGGTTGTGCTTGTCCAGACGACCACCCACGAGGATGGAGAACTGCTCGTTCTTCCACTCGTTCTGGAAGTAGCCACCCCAGATGTTGACAATCTGCTTGGTGTCTATGCCGTAGCCGAGGGAGGTGTCGTGGAGGTTGTTGTGGCTCCACTCGGCACCCACGGTCAGCTCAGCGGGGAGGAATAGAAGGTGGTCGAAGGAGTGGATATACTGCACACCCGAGGCTGCCGTGAGGTCGTCGGTGCGACCATAGGCGTTGGGGTCCTTGTAGGCACCGTAGTAGCTGCTGCGGGCGGTGCTCTGGAAGGAGCCGTAGAGGTTCACGCGGTTGGTGTAGGTGGGGTCGCTCCAGTCGAAGGTGACGCTACCGCCATCGATGGTGTGGTCGGCCTGCTCGCAGACCATAGCCTCGTGCTGAGGTTTGTCGAGTGCGTCGCCACCACGACGATAGTCCTTTATGCGGTGATACTGTGCGGTGATGCGCGAGTAGGGGCCGGTGCGGAAGTAGCTCCTCATACCGAGTGCCTCGGAGGAGGTGGTGAGAATCTCGGTGAAGCCGTCGCCGTCGTGGTCGTAGCCGTCACCCGTGCGGCTCTGTGCGAAGACGCTGATGGCTGCCTTGCGGCTTGCCGAGACGAGCGAGGCGTTGAGAGTTGTGGCGCTCTCCAATGCGCCCGTCATACCTATGGAGGTTGTGGTGTGGGACATCTCGCCCATACTTGTCTTGGGCTCCTTGGTGATGACATTGATGGTGCCACCGATGGCGCTCGAGCCGTAGAGTGCCGAGCCGCCGCCACGCATAACCTCCACACGCTCAATCATATTGGCGGGAATCTGCTCCAGGCCGTAGACGCCCGTGAGGGAGGAGAAGAGGGGGTGGGAGTCGACCAAGATCTGGGAGTACTTGCCGTCCAGACCGTTGATCCTCACCTGAGGGAAGCCGCAGTTCTGGCAGGTGTTCTCAACCCTCACGCCGGGCTGGAATACCAGACCACCCGTCAGGGCCTGCGAGGCTGCACGGTCGAAGACCTCCGAGGAGATGACACTCACGAGCGAGGGAGCCTCCTGCTTGAGTCGCTCGCTGCGGCTGCTGCTGACGACCACCTGGTCGAGCATAAGGTGTGCGGGCTCAATGGCAAACTCGAGCTCGGTGGTCACACCCTCCTCGACTGTGGCCTCGAGGGTCATACTCTGGTAGCCCATCAGCTCGGCTGTTACCTTGGAGTTGCCGGGTCGGAGGTTGCGGAAGAGGAAGTGGCCCGTGGCGTCGGTCACGGTGCCGTAGGGGGTGTCCTCAATGGCGATGGTCACATAGGCGAGGTGGTCGCCGTTTGTGGCATCCACCACGTGGCCAAAGAGGTGGGCATCGGTGGGTGTCTGTGCCTTGAGGCTGCAGAGCGTAGCGAAGGCAAAGAGCAGGGTGAGTAAGTTGGATTTTGTTCTCATTGTGTGGTTACTTAACTAATATTTATTGTGTATTATCTCGAAATTGCGGTGCAAAAGTACTCGGTTTTTGGGTGCGTAGCAATACCAATTCTGTGGTATTTTTGATTTTTGGGAGAATCGGGCGGTCAGCAGTCAGCGGTCGGCTTGTTCACGGGTATTAAGATTAATACCCGTGAACTACTTGGAGGGGCCAAAAGGGCTAAAAGGGCTAATAGGTCTTATAAGCCTTATAAGCCCCATTTTTCCCATTGAAATAAAAAAATAACAATTTCCCTTGCGTTTTTCAACAAAATGGTTTATATTTGCGACAAGTGGGTAAAACTGCCCGTATTAACCTTATTTGTTTAACCTATAACATAGTAGCCT
>JAGBYS010000209.1 GCA_017628675.1 Tidjanibacter sp. | reverse complement strand
GAGATTTTCAAGTTCAAACCCCGCTCCTATAAGGACCTTCCCCTGCGCTTTGCAGAGTTCGGTACCGTATATCGCTATGAGCAGAGTGGCGAGCTCCACGGATTGACCCGCGTGAGGGGCTTCACTCAGGATGACGCACACCTCTTCGTGCGCCCCGACCAGCTCTTGCAGGAGTTCGAGAATGTTATCGACATCGTACTCTACATCTTCAAGACTTTGAAGTTCGATGAGTTTACGGCTCAGATTTCGCTCCGCGACCCCAACAACAAGGAGAAATATATCGGCTCCGACGAGAATTGGGAGCGTGCCGAGCAGGCTATCATTCAGGCATCGGCAGAGAAGGGTCTTAAAACCGTTGTGGAGTATGGCGAGGCAGCCTTCTACGGTCCCAAGTTGGACTTTATGGTCAAGGACGCTATCGGTCGTAAGTGGCAGCTCGGTACCATTCAGGTGGACTACAACCTCCCCGAGAGGTTCGATTTGACCTACACGGGTGCTGACGACAAGCCCCACCGCCCCATCATGATTCACCGTGCCCCCTTCGGCTCTATGGAGCGTTTTGTGGCAGTGTTGTTGGAGCACACCGGCGGTAAGTTCCCCTTGTGGCTCTCGCCTGCACAGTGCGTGGTGTTGCCCATTAGCGAAAAATTCAACGATTACGCAGAAAAAGTTTCAAAATATCTGAATAATTGCGATATTCGCAGCGAGATAGACCTGCGTAACGAGAAGATTGGTCGCAAGATCCGCGACAACGAGCTCAAACGCATCCCCTTCCTGCTCATCGTGGGCGAGAAAGAGGAGAGCGAGGGCCTCGTGTCGGTACGTCAGCAGGGCGTAGGTGATAAGGGCCAGATGACTACCGATGCCTTTGCCGAGATGATTAAGGGCCTTGTGGCAGCAGAGATTGACAATCAATAAATCTAACACATATTAAAAACTAATGGCAGTACCTTACAGACCAAAACCAACCTATCCACCCAAGCCCCGCCCACAGCAGGGCCCCCAGGGTAAACAACAGCAGGGTGAACACCGCATCAACTCGCAGATTACCGCTCCCCAAGTGAGGGTTGTGAGCGACGAGTTGGAGGGTGCACAGGTTATGTCAATCCGTGACGCGCTGGCTCTTGCCGACCAGATGGAACTCGATTTGATTGAGATTTCGCCCAAGGCCGAGCCCCCCGTATGCCGCATTGCCGACTACCAGAAATTCCTCTACCAGCAGAAGAAAAAGGCAAAGGAGATTAAGGCAAAACAGACCAAGGTTGTAATCAAGGAGATTCGTTTCGGCCCCCAGACCGACGACCACGACTACAACTTCAAGCTCCGTCACGCCCAGAACTTCTTGCAGGAGGGCGCAAAGGTTAAGGCCTATGTCTTCTTCCGCGGTCGTTCCATCGTGTTCAGCGAGCAGGGCCAGATTCTTCTTCTGCGCTTTGCCACCGACCTCGAAGAGTATGGCAAGGTTGAGATGATGCCCAAGTTGGAGGGTAAGCGTATGACGATGATGTTGGCGCCAAAACCCAAAAAATAAAAAACGCATATAATCGGCGATTTCGTCGTTGCACTGCGATAAACCCACTCCTCATTTGCGTCAAGCAAACTGCGGAGTGGGTTTTCTTGTGCGCCTAGAACTCATCCGATTCTCTGCGTTTTTTAG
>JAGBYS010000208.1 GCA_017628675.1 Tidjanibacter sp. | reverse complement strand
GTTGTGTGGAGTGGGGCACCGAAGAATAATTTTCAAAAAAAGTTTACATTTTTTTTGGTGGGAAGAAAAAATGCCCTATATTTGCACCCGCAAAACGGATTTAGCTCCGTGGCGCACTTTACTGAAAATGCGGAAATAGCTCAGTTGGTAGAGCACAACCTTGCCAAGGTTGGGGTCGCGAGTTCGAGTCTCGTTTTCCGCTCAAACGAAGAAAAGCAGTCCAAACGGACTGCTTTTTTCGTTTGACACGACACCTCGCACGAAGCGACCCCAAGATGCCCCCTTCCAGGGGGTCGGGGGTGTAAAAATAGATCGCGAGAAATGCCCGCGAATGCGGGCTCGAGTCTCGTTTTCTGCTTGGCGCACAGCGACAATCGAAAGATTGTCGCTTTTTTTGTGCGTTTCGCGGAATCTTCCGCGACCACATTTAAAATCCACCCAAACCCTCCTTTGTTAAGGAGGGCTTTGATGGTGGTGCTAAAGTAAGTTTTGGATAGACTCTCACGAGCGACCCCAAAACGAGCGGAGGGGTGTGGAAAGTGGCGGAGGTGGTGTGGCGCTTGAGCAAAAATCATTATCTTTGTGTGGTATTTAGGCGTTTAATCCACATACATAATAGCGAGAAAAGCAGATGAAAATAGCCATAATTGGAGCGGGAAATATGGGCGGTGCTGTGGCACGAGGCCTGGCGCAGGGGAGCCTTATCTCCACTGCCGACATCTATGTCGCCAACCCTTCGACGGCGAAGCTCGAGGCCCTCAAGGCTGAGCACCCCGAGATTAATGTGACCACCGACAACCGAGAGGCCGCCTCGAAGGCCGATATGGTGGTGCTGGCCGTGAAGCCCTGGAAGGTCCAGGAGGTGGTGGCGGAGCTTAGGCCCCATCTGGACTACGGCCGTCAGGCTGTGGGCTCAATGGTTGGCGGTCTGGGTATGGCCCAGCTCTCCGAGTGGCTCGACAAGGGCGACGGGGTGCTGCCTGCCACCTATCTCATAATTCCCAATACGGCCATCTCGACCCTGAGTAGTATGACCTTCATTGCCTCGGCTCACAGCACCCAGCCACAGGATCAACTCCTGATGGATATTTTCGGCGAGTTGGGCGAGGTAATGATGGTCGAGGAGGGGCAGATGGCGGCCGGCACATCGCTTGCCTCGTGTGGCATTGCATACGCGCTGCGCTATGTGAGGGCGGCGATGGAGGGCGGCGTGGAGCTCGGCTTCCGTGCCGACGATGCCAAGCTCATAGTGATGCAGACGCTGCGTGGTGCGGTGGATCTGCTGGAGGCCACGGGTGCCCATCCCGAGGCCGAGATTGACCGTGTGACCACCCCTGGAGGGCTCACCATCCGAGGACTCAACGCTATGGAGGCTGCGGGCTTCACCCACAGCGTTATAGAGGGACTAAGGGCCTCCACCAAGAGATAGGCTGGGGGCTGACCATAAAACACAGAAGAGGCTGATCCGCATAAAGGGTCAGCCTCTTGTTGTATTTTTGAGTTGTGAAGGCTCTCTTGTTAGAACGGATAGCCGATACCGAAGTGGAGTGCGGTGTTGCGGAATGAGGGGTCGAGAATAACCCACCTTTCGCCCGCAGGCTTGCCGGGGTCGTGGAGCTGGATACCCCAGTCGAGGCGCAGCAGCAGTACGCTCAGGTTGAGGCGCAGGCCGACACCCGTATTGAGAGCCACCTGGGAGAGCGCCT
>JAGBYS010000207.1 GCA_017628675.1 Tidjanibacter sp. | reverse complement strand
TGTTAACCCCGCTAAGAAGCACGGCAATATTCCTCTGTAGTAGTAACCATTAAAAACGAAACAATATGAATTGGTCACAGATTTTGTGGATTACCCTCATAGGTTTTTCTGTGGTGGCCTTGACTCTTGTTCTCTTGATCTTCATCATTAAACTCTTTGGTGTAGCATTCAAGGCAAGCCACCGTCAGAAGGTAGTTAAGAAGAGCGCAGCTAAAGGCGAGGCAGCCCCCTCAGAGGTGGCTCTCCCCGAGATGGTTACAACCGAGGTTGTTGCTGCTATCGCTATGGCTATCCGCTTGGCAGCCGGTGAGGAGCACGATAGGGAGTCGGAGGTTCTGACCATCCAGACCATCAAGCGTGCCTACTCGCCCTGGAACTCCAAGATTCACGGTTTAACCCGTCTTCCCGATCACAAATAATCATTTATTAGTTAAGTAAGTAAAAAGAGATGAAAAACTATAACTTGAAAATCAACGACAACGAGTATAAAGTGCAGCTCGACAAGCTCGATCACAACTCCAAGACTGCTCGTGTAATCGTTAATGGCACTGAGTATATCGTTGAGGTGGACGGTGTTAAGCCTATGCCCACCAGCAAACCCCATGTATCCAAAGCTACCTACAACGCTTCGGCTCCCGCAGCAGCTCCCGCTCCTGCAGCCGCAGCTGCTCCCAAGGCAGCCGCAGCAGGTGGCGCGAAGATTGCCTCGCCCCTGCCCGGTACCGTTCTGGCTATCAATGTTGCCGTAGGTGACAATGTAACCGTTGGTCAGACCGTAGCTGTTCTGGAGGCTATGAAGATGGAGAACAACATCTCGGCAGACCGCGCAGGTGTTGTTAAGGAGATTTGTGTTGCCAAAGGCGCGAATGTACAGGAGGGCGAGGCTCTCATTATTCTTGGCTAATAAAACAGATAGAGAGATATGAATATGTTCCTTTCATCATTCGTAGGCGAGAGCATTGTGGATTTCCTGCAGTCGTCGGGAATCTATATGATGTTCGTTGAGGCCGGCGGCTGGAAGTGCTTGGTGATGCTTGCACTTGCTTGCTTCCTCCTTTACCTCGCCATCAAGAAGCAGTATGAGCCCCTGCTGCTCCTTCCTATCGCATTTGGTATGCTTCTCACCAACCTTCCCGGTGCAGAGATGTTCCACTCGGAGATTTTTGCCGGTGGCCAGATCGACTGGGCAGCGCTCTCCACCGGCCACGCAGGTCTTCTGGACTACCTCTCCCTCGGTGTTAAGCTCGGTATCTACCCCTGTTTGATCTTCATTGGCGTTGGCGCGATGACCGACTTCGGTCCACTGATTGCCAACCCCAAGAGCTTCCTGATGGGTGCTGCTGCGCAGATTGGTATCTTTATGACCTTCATTGGTGCTTACGCTATGGGCTTTACCCCTGCTGAGGCCGGTTCGATTGGTATCATCGGTGGTGCCGATGGTCCTACCTCCATCTACCTCACCTCGAAGTTGGCTCCCCAGCTGCTTGGTCCCATCGCTATCGCTGCCTACTCCTATATGGCACTCGTGCCCGTGATTCAGCCCCCCATTATGAGGGCCCTCACCACCGAGAAGGAGCGTCAGATTAAGATGACCACCCTGCGTCAGGTGTCCAAGACCGAGAAGATTGTGTTCCCCATCGTTATCACCATCATCATCGCTCTCATCCTGCCCAGCGCAGCACCCCTGATTGGCTGCTTGATGCTCGGTAACCTGATGAAAGAGTGTGGCGTGGTTGACCGTTTGGCCAAGACCGTGCAGAACGAGTTGATGACCATTGTGGTTATCTTCCTCGGTATCACCGTGGGTGCAACCGCAACTGCTGAGGCGTTCCTCAACTTCAAGACTCTGGGTATTTTGGCCCTCGGTATTGTAGCCTTCTCGTGCGGTACCGCAGGTGGCGTACTCTTGGCCAAGCTGATGAACGTATTCTTGCCCGAGGGTAAGAAGATTAACCCTCTGATTGGTTCGGCCGGTGTTTCGGCAGTGCCTATGGCTGCCCGCGTATCGCAGAACGAGGGTCTGAGGGCAAATCCCTCCAACTACCTCCTTATGCACGCTATGGGTCCCAATGTATCGGGCGTAG
>JAGBYS010000206.1 GCA_017628675.1 Tidjanibacter sp. | reverse complement strand
GGAACAAGACCCGCCGTGCCCTCCATATTGTACAGTGGCACACTCTGCAGCGGCACAGTGTTGTCGGTGCGCTTGGTGAACTTCTGCCACTGCTCCTTGGGGCAGTTGAACATTTCGCCCTTGCCACTCTCGAGCCAGTCGGGATTGACATTCAAATCTTGAACAAGAATATTCTTATTTCGCTCCGAGAGGGCCGCCTTGCCGGTCTCAATCATCGAGAGGGCGCTCTTGCCCACACCGAGCAGGGCAGCAAACTGCTCGCCGGTCATTTCCAAATCTTTGCGAATCTTCTTTACGCGTACTCCTTTATTATCAGCCATATATACAAGGGTGTTGAAATTTTTATTTTGCGGTGAGACACCAAATTCAAATATTGAACATATATTTGCACTGCAAAGTTAAGAAATTTATTTCGACTATACAAATATTTAATAAAACCAACTTATGAAAAATAGCATTAAAACCCCACAGCGACTGTTCGGTTTGACCCCCAACACCCCATCGGCAGACCAATCGGAGAGCATCACTTTCACCCCCAACGACTATGCCGAGGTGCTCGCCTCGCTTCTGGAGAACATCGGAACCCGCAACTTTTTCAACGGCCGTGTGGCGACCTCCCACGATGGCTTCAGCTCGGTGCTGACTGCCACGCTCATCGTCTATCGCCGAAATCAGGAGGACCCCCACAGCCCCGTGAGCGACCTTGTGCCCGTGTGGTGGGATATGGAGTGCTTCGTGGACGAGGAGGAGGCCCCTCTCACCCACCCCGTGGGCGATGATTTCTCCCTCGCCTCCCTGCGCAAACTGCTCATCCACGGCAAGCTACAGCTGGATTAATCGGCCGAGTGCCAACAACCAACAATGGGAGAGATGGGAGAGATGGACTTCTCCCAAACTTCCTTAAGTCCATAAAAATCCTTTTTGCCCTTTTCGCCCTTTCAACTTTCAACTTTCAACTTTCAACTCGCTATGACCTTTCTCAACTTCACCTCACGGATGTTTCCTTCCTTCCGCACCACACCTTTCCACGCCCGCTATTATGCTCTTCTGGAGGCCTTTGCCCAGGGGCGCATAAGGCGACTTATGATCACCATCCCTCCTCAGCACGGCAAGTCGCTCGGTTCGTCGGTGGCACTCCCTGCCTACCTCTTGGGACTCAACCCCGACCTACACATCGCCATCGCATCCTATAGTGCCTCGCTTGCCCAGAAGTTCAACAAGCGTGTGCAGCGACTCATTGACACCCCCGGCTATGCCGACATCTTCCCCGACACCACTATCAAGGCCTCGGGACGCCCGGGTGCCTATCAGCGCACAGCCGAACTCACGGAGGTTGTGGGCCACACGGGCGACCTGGTAGCCGTGGGCAGGGAGGGCTCGCTGACGGGCAACCCCGTGGATGTGGTCATCATCGACGACCTATACAAGGACGCAATGGAGGCCAACTCCCCCACCGTCAGGGAGAACTGCTGGGATTGGTACACCTCGGTGGTGCGCACCCGTGAGCACAACCTCTCGCGCGAGCTTATCGTCTTCACACGCTGGCACAAGGAGGATCTGATAGGCCGCATCTATCAGAAGGAGAGGGTTGTGGAACTGAAGAGCTGGAGCGACATCGACACCCTCCCCGAGGGTTGCTGGCTCCACCTCAACCTCGAGGCGCTCAAGACCACCCCTGCCACCGAGATCGACCCTCGCGCCGTGGGTGAGCCGCTCTGGGGCGAGCGCCACTCGGCCGAGTTGCTGAAGGAGAAGCAGAGGCTCGATGCGCTCCAGTTCGAGGCTATGTATCAGGGTCGCCCCTCCGACGCTGCGGGCCTACTCTATGGCGACAATTTTCAGACCTACTCCACCCTGCCACCCTCGAACGAAGTTCTCAGGAGGGCCAACTACACCGACACGGCCGATATGGGCGACGACTACCTCTGCTCGGTCTGCTACACGGTGGCCACCGACGGCAACATCTACATCGAGGATGTGGTCTACTCGAGGGAGAAGATGGAGCTTACCGAGCCTCTCGTGGCCCAGATGCTCATCCGCTGTGGCACCCCCGAGGCGACCATCGAGAGCAACAACGGCGGCAGGGGCTTTGCCCGCAACATCCAGCGCCTGGCCCCTGGCTGCTCCGTCGGGTGGTTCCACCAGAGTGCCAACAAGGAGTCACGCATCCTCTCGAACGCCTCCACCGTTCTCCGCACTGTGCGTATGCCGGTAGATTGGAAGGAGCGCTGGGGCGATATGGCCGCCCACCTTATGGGCTACAACCGCCGCTTCCGCACCAACCGTTGGCACGATGCTGCCGATGTACTGACGGGCATTATCGAGAGCGAGTGCAACCGCACGGTCCGCAAGCGCATCTACGGCACCAGCTTCTCCATCCGCAACTATGTGCAACCAAAGGAGCCCACCCCAACCCTCTCGAGCCGCCGCCTCACCGAGGCCGACCTGGAGGCTATGGCGCTCCGACTCGGAGTTGAGAAGGCCGCCCTGAAGGCCGTGGTGGAGGTGGAGTGCTCCTCCAGGGGCGGTTTCCTCTCGGACGGCCGCCCACGCATCCTCTTTGAGGGCCACATCTTCTGGCAACAACTCAAGAAGAGGGGCATTAACCCCGCGCCCCTGCAGAAGAGCCACCCCACCATTCTCTACCCCCGGTGGGTGCGCACCCACTACCGAGGCGGTGCGGGCGAGTGGGAGCGCTTCAAGGAGGCGGCCGCTATCTCGCCCGAGGCGGCCGTAGCCTCGGCCAGCTGGGGTCTGTTCCAGATTATGGGATTCCATTGGAGCACCTGCGGATGTGGCTCTGTGGAGGAGTTCAGGGAGCGTATGGAGCGTAGCGAGAGGGACCAAATGGAGCTGGCGATGAATTTTCTTGAAAAAACGGGCATTGCCAGGTGGCTCAAAACAAAAGATTGGTGTAACTTTGCACTCAGATATAATGGTAGCGGCTACAAGGCCAATCGCTATGACCAGAGGCTCTCGGCCGCCTACCACAAATTCAAGCAACAAGAACAACACAAAAGGGAGTAAACACTCTCCCCTGCAAACGCCAATAGTAATGAAAAGCCTCGAACTCCTCGCCCCCGCCAAGGACCTCGCCACCGCCCGTGCCGCCATCGACTCGGGTGCCGACGCTGTCTATATGGGCGGGCCACGCCTTGGTGCACGAGCCGCCGCCACCAACTCGATGGAGGACATCCGCCAGGCGGCACGCTACGCCCACCTCTTCGGCGCAAGGCTCTATATGACCCTCAACACCATCGTCTATGACCACGAGTTGGAGGAGGCACGCAAGATTGCCCAGGAGGCTATTGATGCAGGTGTCGATGCGCTCATTGTTCAGGATATGGCCTACAGCCGTATGGGCCTTAAGGGGGCCGAGCTCCACGCCTCCACCCAGATGTTCAACGCCTCGCCTGAGAGGGTTGCCTTCCTCGGCAAGGCGGGATTCTCACGCATAGTCCTCGAGAGAGGACTCACGGCCGAGCAGATGGAGGAGATTTGCCGGGCCACCGACCGTGAGATTGAGGCCTTTGTGCACGGAGCAATATGTGTGTGTGGCAGCGGCCGCTGCTATATGAGCCGTTCGCTCTCCCACCGCAGCGGCAACCGTGGCGAGTGCAGCCAGCCCTGCCGCCAACGCTACGACCTTCTGGACGGGGGTGGCAAAACAATCCGCAAAGGGTTACACCTGCTCTCAGTTAAAGACCTCGACCTTTCGGCCCACATCGGCCAGATGATAGACCTCGGCGTTGTGTCGTTCAAGATTGAGGGCCGTCTGAAGGATGAGGCCTATGTGAGAAACATCACGGCCCACTATAGCCGCCTGCTGGATGAGGCCATAGCCTCCCGCAAGGGCTACCGCAGGGCCTCCCGTGGGCGTGTGAGCCTCGACTTCACACCCTCGCCCGCCAAGACTTTCACCCGCAGTGGTGGCGACTACATCTTCCGCGGCAAGCGTGCAGGACTCGCCTCGTTCGACACCCCCAAGGCTATGGGTGAGCGTCTGGGCCGAGTGAGCAAAATCGTGGGGCGCAGTTTTATGCTCGACAAGAGGAGTGACCTTGCCCCTGGCGATGGCATCTGCTTCATCGCCTCTGGTGAGCTCGTGGGCACCAACATAAACTCCGCCGAGGCCGGTGGCCGCATAACCCCCAACCGTATGGAGGGCATAGCCCTCGGCACGGAGATCTACCGCAACTATCACAAGGCCTTCCACGACACCCTCGCCTCGACACGCACACGCCGCTCTATGCCCATCTGGGCCACCCTCACTACCACCCAGAGAGGTTGCACCCTTTCGCTCCGCAACGAGGAGGAAACAGTGGTAGAGGTGCGCTCCGAGGCGACCTTTGAGCCTGCCGCTAAGCCCGAGGTTGCAATCGCCAATATGACCACCTCACTGCAGAAGAGCGGCACCTCGCCATTCGATGTGGTGGATGTGGCCTTCAACTTCGAGGGTCCCATCCCCTTCATCCCCACAGGAGCACTCAACTCTCTGCGCCGTGAGGCCCTCGAGAGACTTGAGGAGAGGCTCAAGGAGAGTCAGCCACCCAAAAACATAGTCCCCGAGGATGTCAATACGCCCTACCCACAGCGCACCATCGGCGGTGACCACAATGTGGCTAACGCCCTGTCGCGCAAGTTCTACTCCGACCACGGCGTGGAGCGCATAGACGAGGGCTACGACCTGCTGCCCGACCTTGAGGGTGTGGATGTTATGCGCACCCCCTACTGCATACGCCGAGAGATTGGGCAGTGCCTCAAAAAGGGCTCGGGCCTGAAGGAGCCCCTCACGCTGCGCCACGGAGCCGACGACTATCGTCTGC
>JAGBYS010000205.1 GCA_017628675.1 Tidjanibacter sp. | reverse complement strand
GGTGATTGAGTCCCTACCACTCAAGAGATAAATCTCCCTCTGCCATACCACTCCAGAGCAGCACACAAACAATGTTGTGCTCTATTTGTCATATATTGTTATATAAAGAGGTATAATGTAAGGAAAAAATACTATCTTTGTAGCAAAGTGGGGTTTTGCGCCCCGTTCCAAGCGAAAAAACAAAACGATATTAACATAAAAACTTACTTGCGTTATGAAACAGTTCCTACGCAGAGCTCTGTTGTTGGCACCCTGGTTTATGATGACCGCCTGCAACACAGACTACAACTTCGACAACATCTCCCTCGAGGTGACAGTTGGTGACACCGAGGGTATCGTTGTGCCCGTTGGCAGCACAGGTGAGATTACTCTCTCATCGCTCCTGGCCGAGTCGGGCCTCGAGAGCGACGAGAATGGCAACTACGGTTTCTCCATTGGCGACCAGATGAGCCACACCCTCTCGCTCGGTACCATCGACCCCATCACGGGACTCACACCCACCATTGACCCCATCAGTGCCTCGTTCATCGGCAACATCAACGCTACAATCCCCACCTTTGAGGGCACCAAGGACCTTGCTCTACCTTCAGGCATCACCTCCGGAATGGAGATTCCCGAGGGCTTCCCACTTGTTGGTCAGGAGTTCCTGATGCACTACGACCCCCACACCTTTGAGGGCGAGTTTGAGGTGGAGATTCCCGAGGAGATTGCCGCCGTTAAGACCATCCGCTTTGGTGCCAATGGCGAGGGCTCCCTCATCGACATCCAGTTCGACCTGGGTGGCCTTGCGGGTGTGAGCGACAAGCGCCACATCGACTACTTCAACATTGAGCTTCCTGCCGGATTCACCATCGAGAAGGTTGTGGGCGACGACACCTACGACTACTCAAGCGTCTATGCCGGCGATGGTTCCTCGACCCCCAACCACTTCCACATCGAGAACTTCACGATGACGGGCGACCACCTGAAGGTGGATCTTCTGATTAAGAGTGTAGACCTCAGCGGAGTGACCATTGGTGCCGACCGCAAACTCCGCATCGACGAGGATGTGACCTACGACCTGGATTTCACGGGCTCCCTCAAGGCGGGCACCGTAACTCCCGTTTCGCCCTCTGTAAACATCTCCACTACACTGGAGCTCTACGATGCAACCATCGTAACGGGCGACATCCGCCAGAGTGTGAGCGCGAGCGAGCACCTCTCGCAGAAAATCTCGCTGCCCGCAGAGATTAAGGAGATTCACAGCATAGCCCTTGTGGATAACACCACGGGCTCCACCCCCACTCTGGAGCTGAAACTCAACATCGAGAACTCTCCCGTGGAGGACATCGTTCTGGACAATGTGGAGATTTCTCTCCCCTCCTATCTGCGCCTAAGTTCGCAGGATGCCGCTTGGCACTACCAGGAGGGCAAACTCACCTCCACCACCCCCATCCAGATTGCGACCACGGGCGGTGAGGTAACCTTCGGCCGTTTCACTCTCGAGGGCATAGGCTCGCTGGATATCAATAACGGCGAGGCGGATCTGTCGGCCGACCTGGGTATTAAGGCCGACTTTGTGCTGCCCGCAGGTCAGGATGTGACCATCCGCACCCAGCACGACGACATCACGATCACACCCCAGATTCTGATCTCCGACCTGAAGGTGGAGAGCGTAACAGGCTATGTTGAGCCCGACCTGGGCGACCTTTTGGCACCCATTGAGGTTGAGCTGGGCGACTTCAGCTCCTCGCTCGAGGGTATCGAACTCGACCTGAACATCGCCTCGCCCGTTCTGAGGCTCAACATCGACAACCCCATTGGCGTGGGTATCGATGCGGTAATCGCCATTGACGCCTACAAGGCCGGCGCTGTAGCGAAGAGCATCGCCACCCCCACAATCTCGATTCTGCCCGCCGACCACACCTCTATCATCATCACCGGTGAGGATAGCGCTGTCAACTATCCCGACGATGCAGCTACGAGAGTCTATGAGGTTGTGGGCCTTTCGGAGCTCATCGGTCTGCTGCCCGACAAGCTCATCGTAACTCTCGATGCTACCACAAACAAGCAAACACCCCACACCATCACACTTCAGGATAGCTACACCTTCAACATCGCCTACTCGGTAGAAGCACCCATAGCCTTCTCCTCCGCCAAGAATGGCCACATCGCCTACACTACAACCATTGAGGATGTGGACCTCTCGGATTTGAAGGATATCGCCGTGGAGGTTGAGAGCCTCGTTCTGAACATCAACTCGCGCAGCACCCTGCCCATCGACCTGGCGCTCTCGCTCGAGATGCTCGACAGCGAGGGTGAGGTTATACCCTCCATCACTGCCACCACCGTTGGCACCATTAAGGGTACAACCACCAATGAAGCGGAGCAGGCCCAGAGTAGCATCTCGCTCGCCATCGACACCCCCGAGGGCTCGAGCGCCTTTACGGAGGTGGCTCGCATAAAGAGCGTGCGCTGCCACCTGGAGGGCGAAACCCTGGCGGGCGGAGCACTCAGCGAAGACCAATTTATCGAGCTCGGAATCGCACTCCTGCTTGACAAGGGTATAACAGTGGACCTCGGCACCATAGGTGGCAATAAGACCGACGAGGCTGCCACCGAGTAGGGCCACCCGAACTCCCCTTGACAGAGAACAATCAGAAAGTTGAATCCGAAGAAAACGACAATAAAGATATGAAACAGATATTTAGGATAGCATTTGCAGCGATGGCCACACTGCTGGTTGTAACCCAGAGTAGTGCCCAACTACGCTCCTCCTACTTTATGACCGGCTCCACTCAGCGCTATGAGCTCAACCCCGCACTCTCGCCCTCGAGAGGCTTCATCTCCATCCCCGTGGTGGGTGGCATCTACACCTCCCTGGAGAGTAACTTCCTCTCGGCAGAGAACTTCTTCTACCCCAATGGTGAGGGTAATGGCGTGGTGACCTATATGCACAAGAGCGTTTCGGCCGAAGAGTTCCTCTCCAAGCTGCCCGATCAAAACACTCTGGAGCTTGGTCTGAATGACCAGATCATCTCGATAGGCAACTACTTCCGTGGCGGCTTCTGGTCCTTTGGCGTAAGGCTCCGCTCGGAGAGCTCGCTCGAGACTCCCAAGGACTTCTTTGCACTCACCAAGACCCTCTCGCAGGGCAGCTATAGCATCTCCGGAATGGGCTTCCAGACCTCCAACTTCGTGGAGGCCTCGCTCGGCTACACCTTCCCCGTGCAGGATGTATTCACACTCGGCTTCCGTGCCAAGATGTTGGTGGGCCTGGCCAATGTGAGGGCCACCTTCGATAAGCTCGACATCGAGATTGGCTCCGAGAGCTACTCGGCACAGATGGCAGGCACCATCGAGAGCAACATCGCAGGCTACAGTTTTCAGGAAATGACAGGTGAGGTTACTCTGGAACAATTCACCAATCACCTGACCGACTTTGCCAACTTCGACCCCTCGAGAATCAACAGCGTGGGCTTCGCCATCGACGCAGGTATCGAGTGGACCTTCCGTGACGAGCAGATACGCCTCTCGGCGGCCGTCAATGACCTCGGCTACAACGCCTGGAATGCCAACAACTCCTTCTGTGCCACCATCGACAATGTGAACTTCTCGTTCAGCGGCTACGACTTCCAGAACAACGAGGTGAAGTTTGAGAAGCCCGAGGCTATCACCCTCAACGCCACCCCCGAGAAGGCGAGCGGCAAGACCTCGCTCCACACCTCCATCGTGGCCGGCTTGGAGTATAACTTCCTGGGCGACAAGATGAGCGTGGGCGCCCTCTGGAACACCAAGATGTATGAGAACCGCCAGTGGAACTCCATAAGCGGCGCACTCAACATCCGCCCCACCCGCTGGATCACCGCCTCGGCCAGCTACTCCTATGTAAACTCACTGGGCGTTCTGGGCGTGGCTGCCAACATCCACTCCTCGCTGTGCAACATCTTCTTTGGCGTGGACTACATCGCCACCAAGTATGGCACCTCGGGCGGTGGAGCAATCCCCGTACCTCTGAACCAGAACTCAGTAAATATGGCCTTCGGCCTCTCAATACCCCTGGGAGCACGAATGTTCTAACAAAAACCCCGACCTCACTCGAGAGGTCGGGGTTTTTGCTAAGTTGAAAGTTGAGTGTTCCATAGCAAGTCACAGGAATAAATAGGGCCTATAAGACTTATAAGACCCATAAGACTTATAAGATTGAGGTCGGTTAGACTTTAGACCTTAGACTTTAGACGCAAAAACGCAGAGAGCGGAGGGAATTTTGTGCCAAACGAGAAGGCGAGTCCGCAGTTTGCTTATCGCAAATGAGGAACTCGCCTATCGAAGAGCGGTGCAAAATTCACCCGCTATATGCGTTTTTTTACTGGGGGAGGTATTTATAGAGCCTGTCACCCCGATGTACCTGCTGGGGTAACTTCACGGAACACTTGCGGCCCTGAAGTGCCACCTCGACGGGTTTCTCGTCGACCCATATCTGCTCGGGCTTGAACTCCACAGCACCCGTAGTTTCACCTGAGATGAGCACCTTGGTGCCCTGCTCCAGAGGCGATGCCTCAATGAGTATCTCGGCCACCTTGGCCTTCTTGAATACATTGGTCACACGACCCACATAGACCTTCTTGACCGTGGCCGAGGAGCCGTAGTTCTGACTCAGCTCAACAACGGGCTGATTGAGATAGTAGCCACCCCAGAATCCACGATTGAAGACAGTGGAGAGCTCCTCCTTCCATTTGGCCACACGCTCGGGGGTGTAGGAGCCGTGCTCGATGGCCCTCAGAGCCCTATCGTAGCACTCCACAACCCTCTTGACATACTCGGCAGGGCGTGCACGACCCTCAATCTTGAGCACCCTCACGCCTGCATCCACAAACCTATCCAGGAAGTCGATGGTGCAGAGGTCCTTGGGTGAGAGCAGATAGGTGCCCTCGGCGTTGAGTTCCTCGCCCGTATCCCTATCCACAAGTTTGTAGGCGTGGCGGCAAATCTGACGACACGCACCTCGGTTGGCCGAGCAGCCTGTGGCGTGGAGCGAGAGGTAACACTTGCCGCTGACGCTCATACAGAGCGCACCGTGGGCAAACATCTCTATTTTGACCTTCTCACCTGCGGGGCCGCAGATGTTCTCACGCTCAATCTTGTCATATACACCCCTCACTTGCTCAATGGAGAGCTCTCGAGCGAGCACCACCGTGTCGGCCCACTGGGAGTAGAACCTCACGGTCTCGCTATTGGAGATGGAGAGCTGAGTGGAGATGTGCACCTCGAGGCCCTTGGAGCGGGCGTAGAGGATGGCGGCCTGGTCGCTCACGATGACGGCATCGACCCTCTCCTCGGCGGCCCTATCGAGCAGGGCGTGGAGGGTATCGATTTCGTCCTCATAGACAACCGTATTGACGGTAAGGTAGGCCTTCTTGCCGTGCTCGTGGGCAATGGCCACAATCTTTGCCAGATCGTCGAGGGTGAAGTTGGCGGCCGAGGCGGAGCGCATATTGAGCTGCCCGACGCCAAAGTATACCGAGTCGGCACCCGCCGCAATGGCGGCGTGGAGCGCCTCATAGCAGCCACAAGGGGCCATAATCTCTATGTCGGATCGTTTGATTCCCATAATCAAAAATACTCTTTTTCAACTTAGTTCTTTCGTCCCAGAAGGCTCTGCGCCAACTCCCTGAGGGGCTCTACCCTCTCGCGCTCAACCTCAAGGCTATCCAGAGCCGACATTGCGTTGGAGAAGTGGAGCGTGATCTCTCGCTCGGCAATCTCCCTGACGCCCAATCGGTTGTAGATATCCAGCACACGAGAAATCTTCTCCTCGGAGCTCATCTGTTTGTCGTCGAGCAGCCCCTGAAGGCTCTTGCGAGTGGCCACATCGGCCCTATCGAAGGCTGTGAGCATAAGGAAACTCTTCTTGCCCTCCATAATGTCGCCGCCAATGGGCTTGCCGAGTTGCGCCTCGGTGCCGTAGGCATCCAGCAGGTCGTCCTGCAACTGGAAGGCCAGACCGAGCTCGGTTGCGAAGGCGAACAGGTGCTGACGGCTCAGGGTGTCGGCTCCGCCCTGGATGGCACCAATCATCGTAGCACCCGCCAGCAGAGCGGCAGTCTTCTTATCGATCATCGACATATACTCCTCCATCGTCACATCCGAGCGCCTCTCGAACTCCATATCGACCTGCTGGCCCTCACAAACGGTCATTGCCGTATAGTTGAAGCAGCCCAGCACGGCGGGCAGATACTCCACGGGGGTCTGCTGCAGGAGCTTATAGGAGTAGATCATCATCGCATCGCCCGAGAGGAGCGCAGCATTGGTGCCCCACTTTCCAAAGACCGAGGGCTTACCACGGCGCACAGTAGCGTTGTCCATCACATCGTCGTGCAGAAGTGTGAAGGTGTGGAACACCTCCAGAGCCGCAGCGGCGGGCAGAGCCGCAAGGGCATTGTCCGAGAAAATGTTGCACGAGAGGACCGTCAGCATAGGCCTAAGGCGCTTGCCCCCTGCCGAGAGGGAGTAGATGATGGGCTCATAGAGGGTGTGTGGCGAGCCATCCACATCGAGGCCGTTCATATAGTCGGCCACAGCTTTCTGGAGTTCCGAGAGCGAGTACATATCAATATAAGTGGTATCAATTTTGTGCAAATATACATTTTTACTTTGTGATTTCACGAAAAATAGGTATTTTTGAAATCGGAATTTTTCCGACCACCAGAGAAATTTATTTATTAACCAACAAAATAGAGAGTTCAAGACTATGAAAAAACAGCTTACCATTGGTATTGATGTGGGCGGCACCAACACCGTCCTTGGCCTTATCGACCGCGAGGGCAACTGCATCGCTCGCACCGAGTTCCACACCCAGCGCGCCACCAATGAGGATGGTCCCGTCTTCTTCGACGAGTATATGGATCTGCTCTACGGAGCCATCGAGAGGCTCCTGGCGGCCGCTCCCGAGGAGTGCAAAGTGGAGGGTATCGGCATCGGTGCTCCCAACGCCAACTACTACAAGGGCGCCATCATCAATGCCGCAAACCTCACCTGGAAAGATCGCAACAAACCCTCCAAGGAGGTGATGGGTGAGTTTGAGAAACAGAATCGCTGCGAGGTGGTGAAGCTTCTCAAGAAGCGCTTCCCTGCAATCAAGGCTGTGGCTATGACCAACGATGCAAATGCCGCCGCACTCGGTGAGCTCTACTATGGTGGTGGTAAAACCCTCAAGCGCAAAGACCTCGTGGAGATCACCCTCGGCACAGGTCTGGGTAGCGGTTTTGTGAGCAACGGCGACATCGTCTATGGTCACAACAGTTTTGCCGGCGAGCTCGGCCACATCATCGTTGAGCCCGGTGGTCGCAACTGCGGCTGCGGCAACAACGGCTGCTTGGAGGCCTACGCCTCGGCTACCGGTATCCGCCGCACAGCCCTCAACCTGATTGACAACACCGGCACTCCCAGCTCGCTGCGTAAGATTGAGCGCGACAAGCTCACCGCCAAGGATGTGAGCATTGCTGCTGCCGCAGGCGACAAACTCGCACTGGAGGTTTGGGATATCACCGGTCACTATCTGGCACTCGGCGTGGCCACCGCTACGGCTGTAACCTGCCCCGAGGCGGTATTCCTCTTTGGTGGTCCCACCAAGGCCGGCGATCTGCTGATGAATCCTCTGAAGAAATACTTGGACAAGTATATGTTGGCAGCTATGAAGGACACCAAGGTGATGTTCTCCAAGCTCGGCGAGGACGCTGCCATCCTCGGTGCCTCGGCCCTCGCGCTGAACGCCATCGCCGCTCTGAAAAAGTAGAGCCTCTTTCAAGAGTATAGAAACCCAAGGGACCGACTAAAATTATTTAATCGGTCCCTTGACATATCACAACGAATATGAATCAACTGACGGAGTTTTTGGGTGCCAAAGTGGAGGCACAAAAGGAGTATTTTCGCTCGGGAGCGACCCTCTCCAAGAGGTTTCGCATAGAGCAACTAAGGCGTCTGGAGGAGGCCCTCCGAGATTGGGAGAAACCACTCTGCGAGGCTCTTTGGAAGGATCTTCACAAGTCCTACGAGGAGGCCATAATGACCGAGCTGAGCATTGTGCGTGGCGAGATTCGCGACCAGATACGCCATCTGGGTCGTTGGATGCGCCCCCGAAGGCTACGCTCGCCCCTTAAGATGTTCCCCTCCACGACCCGACTCCACACCCAGCCGCTCGGCACTGCGCTCATCATCGCTCCGTGGAACTACCCCGTGCAGCTGCTTCTCAACCCCCTGGTGGGTGCCATTGCGGCAGGCTGCACCGCAGTGCTGAAGACCTCGCCCTATGTACCCAGCGTGTCGCAGGTGTTGGTGCAGATGATTGGCGGCACCTTCGACGAGAGGTACATAATGGCCATTGACGGCCATCGCGATGTGAATACCGCTCTGCTGGAGCAGCACTTCGACCTGATATTCTTCACGGGCTCGCCCTCGCTCGGTAGCAAGGTTATGGAGGCCGCCGCCAAGAATCTCACACCCGTAGTGCTGGAGCTCGGTGGCAAGAGCCCTGTGATTGTGGCCGAGGGTGCCGATGTGAGGATTGCGGCAAGGCGCATAGCCTGGGGCAAGAGCCTCAATGCGGGCCAGACCTGCATCGCACCCGACTACCTCCTGATTCACTCCTCGCTCAAGGAGGAGTTCGTGGCCGAGTACCGCCAGGCTCTGGAGATGTTGCACGGCAAGGATATAAGCCAGAGCGCACACTATGGCCGAATGGTCAGCCAGAAGGCCTTGGAGCGTGTGAGTGGCTACCTCACAAATGGCAAGGTGCTCGTTGGCGGAGGAGTAAAGCCCGAGGAGCGCTACATTGAGCCCACACTCCTGGAGGTTACAAGCCCCGAGGAGCCCGTTATGCAGGAGGAGATTTTCGGCCCCGTGCTTCCCGTGCTCACCTTTGAGAGGAGTGAAGAGGTTCAGGAGTTTGTAACCTCACGCCCCCACCCCCTGGCACTCTACTACTTCGGCCCCACAAGGGAGGGCAGACGCCTTCTGCGCCATACGCTCTCGGGTGGTGCCTGCCTGAACGACACGATTATGCACATAGCCAATCAGAACGCCCCCTTTGGCGGCGTGGGTCACTCGGGTATGGGTCGCTACCACGGCAAGGAGAGCTTTCTTGCCTTTTCGCACCAGCGCACCGTGGTGAGCACAACCACACTCATCGACCTACCACTGCGCTATATGCCCTACAAACTCTTTCCCTTCATCAAGAAAATACTTTAGAGAATGAGGAGTGAGTAATGAGAAGTGAGTAATGATTTTTTAGTTCACGGGTATCGTTTTTGATACCCGTGAACTTTTTTTGTTCAGACGACAATTTGACCAAAAAAATGCAGAGAACTGAGGGATTTTTGTGCCAAACGAAGGAGCGAGGCGCCAACGGGCGCAACGAGTGAGGGTGGTTCTGTCAACCGCTTTCCCTTGAAAGTTAAAAAATGCAAATAACGAGATGGATGCAAGGCGCACAAGAAAATCCCCTCCGCAGTTTGCTCATCGCAAATGAGGAGGGGATTTATCGCAGT